>JBGPPR010000009.1:0-11321 GCA_041488675.1 Thermodesulfovibrionia bacterium | reverse complement strand
TAAATGAGAAAATCACGAATATGGAGTGTCCAGCCTTTTGGCACGCCTTTGAGGGTAGGATCATGAGAGAGGGAGAGATGGGTTTTCACCATCATGGTAGCATAGTCTCTGAATTTAGGATCCTTTTCGAACCGTTCTGCCTTTGCCGCAGCCTCTGGAGAATAGCTGACGCCGTCGGCGCCGTAAACTTCTTTTGCTATCAACTCGACCCTCTTCCGGATCGGTATGTCAAGGTCATAAAGGAATTTGAAATTAACCTTATCATTGCATGCATCAAGAACAGCATCGGCAAGTTCAAGAGCGCCCTCGCCTCCGTATTTCCAATGCTGAGAAACAGCAACGCGTGCACCAGCCGCCTCGCACATCTTCTTGGTCAGCTTCACTTCTTCATCCGTATCAGTATGGAAACGGTTTATACAGACTACAGGGTTAATCCCTGCCTTCTTAATAGTACCGATATGATGCATGACATTCTTCATTCCATCATCGAGCCACTTCAGATTCTCTTCAAAATATTCTTTCGGAATTGGTCTTCCCGGCACAACCGGCAGCGCACCGGCATTGACACCATGGTGTTTCAGCGCCCTTATAGTAGCGGTAATAACCGAGACATTCGGGATGTTTCCGGAATAACGGCACTTCACATTCCAGAACTTTTCAAAACCGATATCAGCGCCGAATCCTGATTCCGTAAGATGATAATCGGCTAATTTAAGGCAGATCCTGTCGGCAACAACTGAGGACTGCCCAACAGCGATATTAGCGAATGGCCCTGCGTGAACAAAACAGGGCTGACCTTCAAGACTTTGCAAGAGATTCGGATTGATGGCATTCCGCATCCATGCGGTCATCGCTCCGGCGACTTCGAGATCTTCTGTCGTTACAGGATTGCCCTGTTTGTCATAGGCAACGACGATGCCACCCATCCTCTTCCTGAAGTCTGTTAGGTCACTAAAGATAGAAAGGATGGCCATTACCTCTGAAGACACCGCGATACCGAATTTTGATTGCAGCATGAACCCATCCATCTTTCCGCCAATCCCAATGATGATGTTCCTAAGTGCCTGTGCACAAAAATCCATGACCCATCCCATCTCAACATTCTTCGAGTCCATATTGAGACGTTTGAGATTCCTTTTTGCGAGCTGCTCATCATTATAGTTATGCTCGTGCTGCATCCTCGCCGTCATCGCAACCATGGCAAGGTTATGGGAGTTCATAACGGCATTGATATCACCGGTAAGACCGAGAGAGAATTCCGTAAGGGGAATACACTGCGAGAGTCCTCCTCCTGCGGCAGATCCTTTGATATTCATTGTTGGACCACCGGATGGCTGACGGATACACGCAGTGACGTTCTTCTTGCGCTTTCCTATACCCTGAAGAAGACCCATTGTGGTGGTTGATTTCCCTTCTCCCAAAGGCGTCGGTGTTATGGCTGTTACCTCTATGAATTTCCCATCAGGCTTGTCTTTCAACCTCTCCAGGACCCTTGCAAAACGGACCTTTGCAATATAATGTCCGTGGGGCAACAGCTCTTCTTTCAGGATTCCCAGTTCCTCTGCCAATTGCTGAGAGGTTTTCATGCGCTTTTCTGCGTCTTCCGCAATTTCCCAGTCTGCGTGTTTGGTCGGATCAAGTGACATGTTAAAAACTCCCCCTTTGTATTTTTTTTCGTAAGGCGTAAGACGTCAAACTTCAGAAGATAATAATCCCCTTACGTTTTCTTTCTTACATTTACGTCTTAGTAGCTAATTAAGGCACTCAGGAATTTGTCAGTGGTGCGTCTGAGTTTCTTACTCATCTCCAGAGCGATCTTCTGGAGAATGTAACATGCAAGCTTTAAATCTTCTTCCAAAAGCCTCTCAAACTCCTCACGCGGGATAAGGAAAAGTTCTGCGTCTTCCACGGCAACCGCACCTGCAACGTGATGCCGTTTTTCAAGAATGGACAGCTCACCGAAAAAATCCCCAGGAGCCACAACCGTGAGGGTCTGTCTCCAGCCGTCGGCAGTAACCCTTGAGATTTCCACTTTGCCTGAATGAAGAAGATAGACCCCGCGCGTATCCTCTCTTTCTTTAAAAAGAGATTCGCCTTTTTTAAGGGCTACCTTTTTAACAATTTTCGAAAGCTTCTCAAGGCCCTCTGCATCGATGTCACTGAATAAAGTCTGTTGCTTTAATGCCTGAATCATTTTTATACCTCCTCACCTACCATTCCATGATATTTATTGCTAAAGTACTTCCACTTTTACTGCACATACCTTAAGCTCCGGTATTTTTGCGATAGGGTCGAGGGCAGTACTGGTAAGCACATTTGCTGCTGCCTCCCTGAAGTGAAAAGGCATGAAGAGCATCCCCTTAGCAGGTCTGTCTGAAATGACAGCCTTGATGTCAATAGACCCCCTTCTCGACGTAACCTTCACTTTCTTGCCGTCAAGAACGCCTAATTGTTTTGCATCACCGGGATTAATTTCAATATATGCCTCAGGTGATACTGCGTTGAAGGCATCCATCTTTCTTGTCATCGAACCTGTATGATACTGGAAAAGCAGCCTTCCTGTCGAGAGTAAAAATGGATATTCCTCATCCGGCAATTCCTCAGATGGTCTGTAGCGAACGACACTGAATGAAGCCTTGCCTCTGGGAAAACCGCCTTTAAAGAGATAATGGGTTCCTGGGTGATCGAGGGTAGGACACGGCCACTGAAGACCCTTTGCGCCTAATCTCTTATACGTCATCCCTGCCAGTGCCGGCCAGATCTTCCCCGCCTCCTGAAACACCTCTTCCACTGAGTCATATCTCATCCAATATCCGAGCCGTTTTGCAAGCTCTATAATTATCCAAGAATCTTCTTTAGCCTCTCCCGGTTGTTCCACCGCCTTTCTTACCCGCTGAACCCTTCTCTCCGTATTGGTAAATGTACCATCCTTCTCCGCGAAGCAGGCTGCGGGAAGCACGACGTCAGCAAGCTCTGCCGTCTCGGTCATGAAAATATCCTGCACAACCAGAAAATCTAATTTTTTCAACGCATCAATAGTATGATTTATGTCCGGATCACTCAGGACAGGATTTTCTCCCATTATGTATATTGCCCTCAGACTTCCCTCCTTTGCCGCCTTTGACATCTCTGAGGCCGGAAGACCTGCCTTATCCGAAAGCTTTACGCCCCATGCCTTTTCATATCTTTCCTTTACCCCCGGCACATTTACCCTTTGATAGCCCGGGTAGAAATCAGGTAAACAACCCATATCACAAGCACCCTGAACATTGTTCTGGCCTCTCAACGGATTAACCCCGGTGCTTTCCCTCCCAAGATTTCCCGTCATCATTGCCAGGTGCGCTACAGAAAGGACATTTTCTGTACCGTGGGTATGCTGGGTAATCCCCATGGTATAGTAGATTCCGGGTCTAATTGCACTTCCATAAAGAAGGGCAGCTTTAATGATGGCTTCTTTCGGAACTCCTGTAATTTTTTCTCCAATCTCAGGGGTATACTCATTAAGACATTCCCTGAAAGATTCAAATCCCTCCGTCCACATCTCGATGAATTTCTTATCTATCAAATCTTCCCTGACTATCACATGCATGATGGAATTCAGCAGTGCGACATCCGTCCCCGGTCTATGCTGAAGCCACATCGTTGCAAATCTCACAAGGTCAATTCTTCTCGGGTCAGCAACAATGAGTTCCGCTCCTTTTCTCACTGCCTTTTTCATTTTCAAGCCTATTATGGGATGCGTCTCAGTTGTATTTGAGCCTATAACGAAAAGAACATCGTGATTTTCTATTTCAGGGATAGAGTTAGTCATAGCCCCTGATCCAAACACTGCGGCCAGACCGGCCAACGTTGAGCTGTGTCAGTAGCGGGCACAATGGTCAACGTTGTTTGTACCAATTGCGGCACGCATGCATTTCTGGAAAAGATAATTTTCTTCATTTGTGCACCGAGCTGAAGCAAGACCAGCGATCGAGTCAGGGCCATATTTCCGTTTTATATCCTTAAATCGTTCCGCCACATAATCAAGGGCCTCCTCCCATGAAGCCTCCCTGAAGAGTGAGGAGTTTTTATCTGGGAGTTTTGAGTCTCCCCCCCACCCCTGCCCTCCCCCTCGAGGGGGGCGGTCGGAATCGACTCGTACCGAGGTGAGGGATGGGGTGCCTTCTGTTAATTGTTCTTTCGGAGCTATTCTTATGAGTGGTTTTGTAAGCCTCTCGGGACTGCGTACGAATCCGTAACCAAACCTGCCTTTTGCACAGAGCCAGCCTTCATTGATTGTCTCTTGTCTTGAAGTCACTCTGATGATCTCGTTTCTTCTGACATGGAGAGTAAGGCTGCACCCACATCCGCAATAAGAACAAACAGTATCAACTTTTTTTAAATTCTGCCTTCCCTTTTGACCCCACATTTTTCCTGTTAGAGCTCCCGTGGGGCACACTGCAACACACTGACCGCAGAACTCACAGTTGAGGTCTCTTTCATAAGGAGGGGATATTTTAGTTCTAAATCCTCTATGGACAAAATCAATTGCACCAACACCTTGAACCTCGTCACATATTCGCACACACTGCCCACAGAGTATGCATTTCTCCATATCCCTTTCGACGAAAGGATTATTGTCCCTCTTCTCGTACATTCTTCTCTCGCCTACAAAACGGTTTTCCTTTATCCCGTAAAAATAGGCAAGTTCCTGGAGCGTACAATTACCCGCCCTCTCGCATACCATGCAGTCATTCGGGTGATCAGAGAGAATTAGTTCAAGGGTTGTTTTTCTCATCTTTTCCAAGGCAGGACTCGTTGTTATGACCTCCATACCTTCATTCACAGGAGTTGTGCAGGCTGTAACAGGCCTTGCCAGGCCGTTAACTTCTACGATACAGAGCCGGCAACCACCATAAGGGGTAAGTGCAGGATGGTGACAAAGAGTCGGGAGTGGTATATCGAGCTTTTTCACTGCATCAAGGACAGTCGAATGCTTCCTTACCGTGACTTTTTTCCCATCTATGGTCAATGTTACCATATCAATCTCCGTTTCTTTCGTAAGGCGGTGGCTTTTCCACTTACGCCTTACCCCTCACGCTTTACGCTTTCATTATTGCCTTGAATTTACATGCATCAAAACAGGTCCCGCATTTCACACAGATATTCGGATCGATTCTGTGCGGCATCTTTCTTGTGCCCCTGATCGCATCAGCCGGGCATACTCTTTTGCATGCTCCGCACCCGTTGCATATTTCTTCAAGAATAGAATAAGTAATTAAATCCCTGCATACAAGAGCCGGACATTTTTTGTCCCGTATATGCGTTTCGTATTCATCTCTGAAGTACCTGAGGGTACTTAACACAGGGTTAGGAGCAGTCATGCCCAGGCCGCATAGTGATGCTGACTTTATGTATTGGCTGAGTTCCTCAAGGGACTCTATGTCTCCTTCTTTGCCGTTTCCGGTTGTGATTCTTTCCAATATCTCAAGCAGTCTCTTTGTCCCAACCCTGCAGGGAGTGCACTTGCCACAAGATTCTGCCTGGGTGAATTCGAGAAAGAACTTTGCAGTATTCACCATGCAGTCTGTTTCATCAAGAACAACCATACCTCCTGAACCAACAATCGATCCAGCCTGCGCGAGAGATTCGTAATCTACCTCTATGTCAAGGAACTCTGCAGGAATGCACCCTCCTGATGGGCCGCCTGTCTGCACTGCCTTAAATGTTCTCCCTCCTTCGATGCCGCCGCCGATATCATAGATAATCTCTCTCAATGTAATGCCGAAGGGCACCTCGATTAATCCGGTATTCTTTACCTTCCCCGTCAATGCAAATACCTTTGTGCCCTTACTATTTTCAGTGCCGTAAGAAGAAAACCATTCTGCGCCTTTACCAATGATATTCGGCACATTCGCAAGGGTTTCAACATTATTTATTACCGTAGGCTTACCCCAGAGACCACTATCTACAGGAAAAGGAGGTTTCGCCCTCGGCATGCCACGCCGTCCTTCTATGGAGGCAATGAGTGCAGTCTCCTCACCGCATACAAAGGCTCCCGCTCCCAACTTGATCTTTATATCAAAGCTGAAATCTTTACCGAAAATGTTATTCCCGAGGAAACCCCGCTTCCTCGCCTGAGAAATAGCTTCCTTCAATCTATAGACCGCCAGAGGATATTCAGCCCTCACGTAAACATAGCCTTCTCCAGCTCCTATCGCATAAGCACCGATAATCATCCCTTCCATGACAGAATGGGGATTACCTTCAAGGACAGATCTATCCATGAATGCACCGGGGTCACCTTCATCGGCGTTGCAAATTATGTACTTCTTATTGGACTGTTTTCTGCTGCAGATTTCCCACTTCAGCCCGGTCGGGAAACCGGCTCCCCCTCTTCCCCTGAGACCGGAGTTTCTTATAACCGCTACGGTTTCCTCGGGAGTCATCGATGTGATGACCTTTCTGACAGAGGCATAACCACCAATGCCTATATAGGCATCAATATCTTCCGGATCTATCTCACCACACTGGGCTAAAACGACCTTTGTCTGTTTTCCGTGGAAATTGTAAAAATCTTCTTCTACAGTCCACTCTGTTACTGGATTACCATTCATAACGTGGTCATTTACAATTCTTTCAACCATATCGGGTTTTACATACTCGTAAGTTGTTTTTGTGCCATCGATGATAACGTCTACAAGGAGGTCCCGTGCGCAAAAACCTCTACAGCCGACCTTACGGAGAGAGCAGCCGCCATCGTAGGTTGCTTCAATACCGGCCGACGAAAGGAGTTTCCTAAAAGATGCCAAAACCTCTTCCCCACCGGCAGCCAGCCCACCAGTGCCCGTACATACCTTTATTCTGACCTCTTTATTCATCAACTCTTAACTTCTTCACATCCTTCATCAACCTATCGAGGGTCATCTTGCCGTGCACTTCCTTATTTACGATTATGACAGGCGCTATACCGCAGGCGCCAACACAATTAACTTTTTCTATAGTGAATTTGAGGTCGTCCGATGTGTCCTCACCAGGCGAGATATCGAATTCGATGTGGAGCCTGTTCAGCAGCCTCTCAGAGCCTTTCACGTGGCAAGCGGTGCCCCGGCATACGGTAACAACATTTTTCCCCCTTGGTTTCAGATGAAACTGGGCATAAAATGTCGCTATCCCGAAAAACCTGCTTGCGGGAATATCTAGTCTCTTAGAGAACCAATTGACCGCTTCCTCAGGTATGTAACCGAAAGTCTCCTCTACACCTTGAAGGATGGTTATGATGTTGCCTTCATTTTTTCTGTAATCGCTCAGTATTGGCTCAAGCTTTTCTTCTATCATAAATATCACCAGAGATCATGAAGACCCAATTGAGAAAAAATCCCTTGCAATGGTTATGCCAATTTACATATATAATTCTATAATAAATATAGAATAATTTCAACCATTCCACAAAGGGATTTATTAAGTTAAGGCGGCAACGATATCGGTTATCGACTGAAGAAACAGTCCCCAATTCATCGCACCCGTTTTGCCTGTGTTGAGAAACACATATAACATATTTTATAATTCATTTCAATCATAAAAAAAGTCACTATGCTTAAATTCACATTAACTTTGATTATAGTTGTTTTCTTTGTCCTCCCTGCTGCGCCTCAGGCTTCAATCCTGCTTGACCGTGTTGTTGCCGTCGTAAATAAAGAAGTCATCACATGGAGCGACCTCTATAAGGCAATGGAATTCGAGGCAGCAACACAGATCAAAAATCTCAGTGAGGAGGAACGAAAGAAACTATTCAAAGAAAATGAAGCTTCTTTCCTTGAAACTCTTATCGATATGAGACTGCAACTACAGGAAGCACGCAATCTGGGAATTGATGTCCCCAAAAATGACATAACCGAGACAATTGATAATATCCAGAAGAAGTATTCCATGTCGCCGGCCGACTTCGTGGAATCCCTCAAAAAAGAAGGCCTAACCATCGAGGAGTATAAGAAGCGACTGTCCGAACAGATCCTCATCAACAAAGTAGTCACCTACCAGATACGAAACAAGATTGTAGTATCCGACTCCGAAGTAAGCAGATATGTCGGGGCAAACAAGGAAACCTTCAGCGGAAGTGAAACGTATAAACTGAAACAGATCTTCTTCAAGAAACCGGAAGGCAATATAGACAAGAAGACCACTGAGGACAAAGCAGCGGAAATCATCAAGAGGCTTAAGGATGGGGAGGATTTTTCAGCCCTTGCACGGGTATACTCTGAGGATTCCTCAGCGCGATCGGGTGGTGACCTGGGTCTCGTTAACAAGGATCTTCTGGCAAAGGAATTTATTGAGGTACTCTCCGGCATGAATGTGGGGGATTACAGCATGCCCTTCTGGACAGGAAAAGGGCTTCATATCATCAAGCTTGATGAGAAAATCTCTGCACAGAACGCTGACAAGTTGAAGGAGGACATTCGGAAGCAATTAGCGGAGGAGCAGTTCTCAGAAAGATACAAAAGCTGGATTAAAGGTCTGAGGGAGAAGGCCTATATAGAAATACGGTTGTAAGATCGGAATGCCAATTCTAAGAATCGGGGTTCTTGCGTCCGGCAGGGGTTCAAACTTTCAGTCAATCATAGATGAGATTGAATCTGATCGTCTGAAAGCTGAGATTGTTTTATTGATAACTGACAATCCTTCAGCCTTCGCCATTGAGAGAGCAAGAAAACATGGTGTTGAGTATCTGGTTGTACAGCCAAAAGAATATCCCTCAAAGGATGATTACTTTGTGAGAATTGCCGATGCATTAAAGAAAAAGAATGTTGAACTCGTTGTTCTCGCAGGTTTTATGAAGATTGTAGGAAAACCCCTGATTGATGCCTTTCCGAACAGGATCATGAATATCCACCCTGCTCTCCTTCCATCGTTTCCTGGACTGCACGGTCAGAAACAGGCTATCGATTATGGTGCAAAAATCTCCGGATGCACTGTCCATTTTGTCGATGAAGGTATGGATACAGGCCCCATAATCATCCAGGCTGCTGTTCCGGTATTTCAAAACGATACGGAAGAAACCCTTTCAGAAAGAATACTCAAGTATGAACATAGGATATACCCTGAAGCCATACGGTTATTTTCAGAGGGGAAAATAAAAGTCGAAGGCCGCAAGGTCAGGATTAAGGAATATAACTCTGTTGATGCATGCGTGATAAACCCTTCACTAACCGAAATATCATGAGAATTTCAGGAGGTATCGCAAAAGGCAGAACGATCAGAACAAAGAGGCTCTTTTCAAAAGCATCAAAAGTTGAAGAGCTCCGGCCCACTTCCTCCAAAGTTAGAGAGGCACTTTTTGATATCATCAGGGACAGAATTGAAGGAGCAAGTTTTGTTGATCTCTATGCCGGCACCGGTACCGTCGGACTTGAGTCTCTGTCAAGGGGCGCTCGAAAAGCGATCTTTGTAGAACCAACCAGGTTAAGGGCCAACGCCATTGAAGAAACAGGTGTCCAATTCGGCTTTCGTGACAAAATAACAGTTGTTGAAGGAACGGCAGAGGGATTCCTGAAAAAGGCTTCGACAGAAAAAAAAAGATTTGATATCTTTTTTGTCGATCCTCCCTATTTTTCAGAAGAAATAATGAAAATACTTCCCATGATCGGGGGAAAAGAACTTCTGAATGATCGCGGTGTGGTGATTGTAGAACATTTCTTCAAGAAAAAATTACCTGAATTGGCGGGCGAATTAAAGATGATCAGAAGTTATCGCTATGGAGATACAATGCTGACGGTTTACAGAAAAAAGGAAGAAACAGAAAAGATCGGAGGATTTGGTGAAAAAAATTGCCGTTTATCCGGGAACCTTTGATCCCTTCACTGCAGCGCATATAGACATTGTAAAAAGGGCCCTTCGCTTATTTGACGAAATCATTGTGGCCGTTGCAACAAGCCAGAAAAAAATGCCTCTCTTTACTCTTGAAGAGAGGTTGAATATGATTAGAAAATCTGCGCAAGGTCTTAAAGGCGTCAGGAGCGAGGCATTCCATGGTCTGCTCGTAGAATACGTGGTAGAGAAAAAAGGAGTTGCCATCATCAGGGGTCTCAGGGCTGTCTCTGATTTTGAGTATGAGATGCAGATGGCCCTGATGAACAGGAGGCTGAATACAAATATAGAAACGGTCTTTCTTATGCCAAGCGAAGAGTACAGTTTCCTGACTTCAACAATGGTCAAGGAGGTTGCATCCTTTGGTGGTTCTGTGAAAGACCTGGTTCCGGAGATAGTTGAAAAGGCTTTAAGGGATAAGTTCAAGATCATTGAAGACCTTGTTGAGTAAATATGTCGCTAAGGAGGAGCGGGATGGCAAGCCGTGAACTTCCAATTCCACCTCATTTTAATTCGAATGCGGTCCATGAAGTCTGGAAAGTTCCCTATCAGGAGAGATTTATAGAAGCTCAGAATTGGGCAAAGTTGCATAAAATAGAACCGGCAGTCAATGACAGCTTCAAGATCTGTATGGTTGCGGTAGATATTCAGAACACTTTTTGTATACCCGGTTTTGAACTATATGTTGGTGGACGGTCAGGCACAGGTGCAATTGACGACAATCGCAGGTTGTGCGAATTCATTTACAGGAATCTTGAGGTGATCACGCAAATTTGTCCGACGATGGACACTCATCAAATCATGCAGATTTTTCATTCCATCTATTTGATCAATGACAAAGGAGAACATCCTGCGCCTTTCACACTGGTCTCTGAAGAAGATTTCCGGAAAGGCGTCTGGAAATTCAATCCTGCTCTTTCCTATAGTTTTCAGATCGGTGAAACATATGGACAGCGACACCTTCTTCACTATGCAAAAAAACTGAAAGAAGGCGGTAAATATGATCTCACCGTATGGCCTTATCACGGCATGTTAGGAGGCATAGGGCATGCATTGGTTGCATCTGTTGAAGAAGCGATCTTCTTTCATGGCATAGTTAGATACAGTCAACCTGATTTCCATATCAAAGGAGACAGGCCGTTTACAGAGCATTATTCAGTTCTCGGTCCGGAGGTATTGAAAGGCCCTCAGGAAGAACCTATCGGTGAGAAGAGTGATAAATTTTTTAACAAGCTCCTCCAGTTTGATGCAGTCGTCATCGCCGGACAGGCAAAGAGTCACTGTGTCGCCTGGACAATCGATGACCTTTTAGAAGATATTCTTGCTCAGGATAGAAAGCTGGTTGAGAAAGTGTATCTTCTGGAAGATTGCACATCTTCTGTTGTTGTGCCCGGCGTCATAGATTATACTGATCAGGCGAACGCCGCATTCCAGAAATTTGCAGACGCTGGAATGCACGTCGTCCGTTCCACCGACCC
>JBGPPR010000008.1:0-11545 GCA_041488675.1 Thermodesulfovibrionia bacterium | reverse complement strand
TTTCCCACAACAAGAAGTTGATAGAAAGAAAGCGCTCCTCAAGGGTTCGCTTAAGCAGCATGAGGAAAATCCTTCTTTTGTTGCAGAGCGCGCCTTTAGAAAAGAAGTTTTTGGTGAGCATCCTTATGGAAGGCTTGTCGAGGGATCAGATAAGACTATTGACAATATCAAAAGAGAAGACCTCGTAAGGTTCTTCTCTGATTATTTCCTGCCGAACAACTCTATCCTCTCAGTTGTGGGAGACCTCACACAAGAGGAGTTGGATGCCTTAGTCAGAAGATATCTCGATAACTGGATAAAAGCTGATCTGCCCCTAACGACTCCTAAAGTGCTCTCAGAAAAAACGTTGAAGAAGGTTATAAAGGTAGATAAAGACCTGACCCAGGCGAACATCATACTTGGGCATCTTGGCATAAGCCGGGACGATCCTGACTATTATGCCGTTTCTGTCATGAACTATATCCTTGGAGGCGGCGGTTTCTCATCAAGGCTCGTGCAGTCCATAAGGGATGAGATGGGACTCGCATACGATGTGAACAGCTCTTTCTCCCTGAATAAAGAGAAGGGTGTTTTTCAAATTGAGGTTCAGACAAAGAACGAGTCAGCAGCTTTGGTCATCTCTGAAATACTCAAACAGATGGAGAAAATAAGGAAAGAACAGGTTTCTGATGAGGAACTTTCAGATGCAAAATCATATCTGACGGGAAGTTTCACGAGAAGGCTTGATACGAATAGAAAAATTGCTAATTTTCTTGCTCTTGTTGAATTTTATGGTCTCGGTCTTGATTACATAGAAAGATACCCCGGCTATATTACTTCGGTAACAAAGGAGGACGTACGCAGGGTAGCGAGAAAGTACATCCATCCTGACAATTGTGTGCTTGTCATTGTCTCAGACCAGAAGAAGACTGATCTCGAGATGCCGCCGCAATGATACTAATTATGCTTTTTTTACATCTTCACGGTCCGTCGATTAGTGAATCGCCTTAAAAGGGTGTCAGGAACTTTCTTGAAGCAGATCCTTTATTCTGCTTCTCAATCCTAGGGATCGGATTGAACACAAGTCGATAATTTCCTAAAAATTATAATAAAATATATCTATATCACAGAAAACTGATAAGAGGAGCATACTTGCCAAACATCTCTTTACGACAGGAACTGAAGGGAAAATTCATCCAGGAATTGACTCACTCAGAAAAGCTCTTCTTCCTGAAAAAAGCTCGGGAATTAATCACGGCCAAGGGATATCAGGTCTCTGAAGACCTGTTCCACTATTGTTATTTTCTCACACTCAGGGAACGCTTTCGCGGAATCAATCCTTTTAACGATGCAGGATATTTAAGATTCCTCCTCGTGGAAGGAACAAGAGATATAGAGAACGCGGTAATGCTTTACGAAGAAAGATTGGAGAAAAAGAAACTATCGACCCCTGAGGTGGATAGCTACCGATTTATAGAGTACTTATCTGAGCAACAGTGAACAGAAAGAACCATGTACGTAATCCTCTTTGACATTGACGGCACCCTTATAGATTCAGGGGAGGCAGGAAGCCGCTCCTTAAACCTTTCTTTCACTGAACTGTTTTCAATTGAGGACGCCTTTCATGGTATAAGTATGGCCGGCAAGACAGACACAGAGATAATAAAGGAGGGTCTGCAAAAACACGGTATTTCAGTAGAAGGCAATTTCGAAGTCTTTAACAATATATATCTCAAACATCTCCAGAAGGAAATCGATAATAAGAGGAAACATGTAAAACCAGGTATCTATGAACTGTTGGAAGAATTGACTATTATAAAGGATATCCATCTTGGACTTCTCACGGGAAACATCGAGCTTGGCGCACGGATAAAACTCGAACCTTTCGATCTTAATAAGTATTTCCCAACCGGTGCCTTCGGAAGTGATGATGAAGATCGAAATAAGCTGTTACCTATTGCACTGAAAAGATTTGAGGAACGATGCCGGAGAAGAATAAGAGTTGACGAATGTGTTATTGTGGGCGACACACCTCGTGACGTTCAGTGTGCAACAATATATGGGGCAAGGTCTTTAGGAGTCGCTACGGGACCCTATTCCATTGATGAACTCAAAGAGGCGGGTGCTGATTATGTGATGAAAGATCTATCAAGTTACGAAACTTTCTCCAGACTTCTTAACATGTAAATAATGAGATTTTTTAGAGAAAAAGTCCGAACAATTATACCTGAAAAAAGATTCGAGAGAACCTATGCTGCAATATAAAGAAATATTTTTAGGCAATCAGTGTAACAATAAATGCCTCTATTGTTTATACAGGCAGAAAGACCTTTCTCCTCCCGACTTTAAAACTGTCGCCGAGTCACTGATACCGGGAAAAGAAGACGGTATTGCTCTATATGGAGGGGAACCTACACTGCGATATGATTTAGTGGAAATTATTCGCACTGCAAAAAAGAATGGATACAGAAGAATAAAGCTAATAACGAATGGGCGAACCTTATCTAACAGCCAGGTTTTGCAGCAAATTATAAGTGCAGGGTGTAATCTCTTTGAAATAAAATTATGGGGATCACACCCCGATCTCCATGATCATCTTACGCAAGCGCCAGGCAGTTTCTGGCAAGTGATTCAAGGAATAGAGAATTTGCGTCAACTCGCCTGCGATAAATTCATATGTTTACGTATCCTTCTCTGCGAACAGAATTACACAGATTCACTAAATATGATCACTGCAGGTATAAATTTCGGCGTGCAGCGTATCGTTCTCTCCATTCAAGACCATAATCTCGCATTGAAAGAACTCATTCCCAATGTACATACTGCAATCCAGGTAAGCATTTTAAATCGTGTCTGGATTTTGACCGAAGGTCTTCCTTTTTGTGTTATGCAAGGGCTTGAACACCATATCGGTGAAATCTATTACAGACATGATAATGCCATGAGCCTGAGGACTTATAAACAACACAAACATTGCAAGCACTGTGTTTATAAAGAGATATGTCCAGGGGTAGAAGCGGAATATTTCAATCACTTCGGGCATGGAGAATTTACCCCGGTCAAGGGAAGCAAATATTTGCACGACATCAGAGTTCTGTATGGCTAAGAAAAGAGTCACCCTTATTTCCTTTAATTATGCAAACCATTTTTCTCTTGCCTTGGGTTATCTTAAGTCTTACGCCGAAAAAGAAAAATTTATTCTGCAAAATACCGAAATAGTGATTGTGGACTTTGATGCAGAGATACACGATGTTCGACAGGTAGTCTATTATCTATCACAGAGCAAGCCGGATATTATTGGTTTCTCCTGTTTCTGTTGGAGCATCAACAAAGTTCTGGAAACGGCACGAGTTGTAAAGATGCTTTTTCCTCACATCAAGATTGTCCTTGGTGGTCCGGAGGTGGGACCTGTGGCGACTAAATATTTGGAAGAGAACCGTTTCATCGACGTCGTCGTCAAGGGAGAGGGTGAGGTTACCTTTGCAGAACTACTCAAATACTATATGGGAAGAGGCCGATTGGAAGAAATAAACGGCATAAGCTACAGAGTCGATGGGCAGGTTTTGGAAAATCCGGACAGGCCACTGATTGAAGATCTCGCTGAAATTCCTTCACCCTATCTTGAAGGAGTCTTGGCACCAAGAGATAAGGTAACGTATTTAGAAACCTACCGTGGCTGCATCTTTCGCTGTGGTTACTGCTTTGAAGGAAAGAATTTCCCCAGGCCTCGTTTCTTCCCGGAGGATCGAATCAAGAGAGAAATAGAATTGATTATGAGTAACCCTGAGATTAAGAGTTTCCATTTCGTAGATCCCATTTTCAACCTTAAAAAAGAGCGACTGGTGAAACTCGCGGAGATGCTCTCTACAGCCAACCATTTTGGGACAGAATTACGGACAATAGAAATCATTGCAGAATTCGTTGATGAAGAAACAATCGACCTTTTTAAGAAGGCAAATGTCAAAAGCGTAGAGACAGGCCCGCAAACAGTAAACAAGGATACCCTGAAAAACGTCAACCGTTACTATGACAAAGAGAAATTTGAGAAGGCGGTCAGACTCCTGGAGGACAACGGCATAGAGGTTCTCACTGACCTCATCATTGGGCTTCCGGGTGATAACTTTTTCAAGTTTGTCAAATCCGCTAAGACATTAATAGCCTTGAAACCGACAACGATCATTTTCAGCATTCTCCATGTCCTGCCAGGCACTGTTCTCTATGAGCAGAGTCAAGCATTTGGTCTTAAATTCGACGAAAAAGCTCCTCACCTCGTCTTAGACACCCCCACCTTCCCGTATGAAGAAATAGACAAAGCTGTAGTCATGGCCTATTCTTTGGATAAAGAGTACAATATCAAACCGGCCTCTGATTCAATTCAAGCGGGATAAGTTCCCTGAAGATTGAACTCCTTCACGAAGATAACAAAGTTGCATGTCCGAAATGAAGACAAGATAAAGCGGAAAATCAACTCTTTGCATGTTTCCTGGTCGGGAGAGTTCTGGTCTATGGTATAATTTTAAACTTGGGGGGTGGTATGAGATTCGTCGGTCTTGATGTTGGTTCTGTGAGTGTTAAGCTTGTAGTCTTTGACGAAAAGTCAAACAGGCTTGACAGTCATTATGAAAGGCATAAAGGACATCCTCTCCGTGTTGCCCTTGAAATGTTAAGAAAAGTCACTGAGTCAGAAAGTCACAAGGTCAAAGAGTCACTTCATCACTCTAACACTTCATCACTTGATCGCTTTTCTCTGTCTATTACCGGTTCAGCGGGTAGATTGATTGCATCTATTCTTGGTCTGAAATCCGTTAACGAGATTGTCGCCCAGGCATGTTCCACGCAGAAGCTCTTCCCACACATAAAGACGATAATCGAGATGGGAGGCGAAGATTCTAAGCTTATTATTCTGGACAAGAGTGGTCACACTCTTGAAGACTTCTCCATGAATTCTGTTTGTGCTGCCGGTACCGGTTCCTTCCTCGACCAGCAGGCGGAGAGGCTGAGGCTCACGATAGAAGAGTTTAGTGAGTTCGCACTGAAATCAAAGAAGCCCTCGCGAATCGCCGGGAGGTGCAGCGTGTTTGCAAAATCTGACATGATACACCTCCAACAGATTGCAACGCCAGTTGAGGACATCGTGGCCGGGCTCTGCTTTGCTGTTGCAAGGAACTTCAAAGGCTCCATATCGAGAGGCAGGAAACTGGCACCTCCTGTATCTTTTCATGGTGGAGTCGCAGCAAATAAAGGGATGATAAGGGCTTTTAAAGAGGTCTTCGAGCTTGGTGAACTTTTTGTCCCCGAAGAACATGCATTCATGGGCGCGATCGGTGCTGTATTGAAAAATATGCACGAGGGTACTGTTCAGTCTTTCGACCTGTCGAAGCTCGAAGACTTTTTATTATCTGAAAGGTCTATTGAAGCAGGGCATCCACCGTTGCGTGATGCACACCAAGTCCTCAACAATGAAGAATCAGCAGTGAAAATTTACTTCCCAGTGTCCATGGACAGTGCGATTGATCAGGCACAAGAAAAAGACACCGAAAGAGACTCGTCCCTCCTTACTTGTCACCCGTCACTGAAAACCAAGGCTTACCTCGGTATCGATATTGGCTCCATAAGCACCAATCTTGCTGTAATTGATGAACAAGGAAGGCTCTTCGCAAAACGGTACCTTATGACAGCGGGCAGGCCGATAGAGGCCGTTAAGCTGGGGCTTACTGAGATAGGGGAGGATATAGGAGACAAAGTTGAGATAGCAGGAGTTGGAACAACTGGATCGGGAAGATATATGATTGCAGACTATGTGGGAGCAGATATCGTAAAGAATGAGATTACAGCACATGCAACAGCAGCCGTATTTTTTGATAAAACCGTTGATACCATCTTTGAGATAGGTGGACAGGACTCAAAATATATATCTTTGAAAGACGGGGTCGTTGTTGACTTCGAAATGAATAAGGCCTGCGCGGCCGGAACAGGCTCTTTTCTTGAGGAACAGGCAGAAAAACTGAGTATCTCAATCAAGGAAGAGTTTGCTCAATCGGCACTCTCCTCCAAACATCCAAGCAGGCTGGGCGAACGGTGCACAGTCTTCATGGAGAATTCCCTGATGGCTAATCTCCAGAAAGGCACGCGCAGGAATGATCTTCTTGCAGGTCTTGCATATTCTATCGTCCAAAACTATATTAACAGGGTTGTTGTCGGAAAGCATATCGGTGAAAATATCTTTTTCCTTGGAGGAGTCGCCTTTAATAGAGCCGTTGTTTCGGCCTTCGAACAATATCTCGACAAAAAGATTAGTGTGCCCCTCCACCATGAAGTCGCGGGTGCCATTGGAATGGCCCTCATTGCAATGAGATACATGAATGACCGTAATCCGTTAGGCGTAAAGCGTAATCAGTTGAACAACTCATTGCCTATCACGGATCACGCATCACGGATCACGTCTTTCAAGGGCTTTGAAATTTCAAAAAAAACATACGAGATTTCTTCTTTTGAGTGCAAGGGTTGTCCAAATACATGTGAGATAAACAGAGTAAAGATTACAGGTGAGGAAGGGTTTCTTTTCTATGGCGGAAGGTGCGACAGGTACGATGTAAAGAGTAGTAAGAAATCCCATGATTCACAATCAGTAACTCACGACCTTTTCTCATTGAGGGATGAGCTGCTCTGGAAGGAACACCTCAAAAGACAGTCAAGAGTCAAGAGTCAAGAGTCAAATCCCCCCTCATCCCCCTTTACTAAAGGGGAGCACGGGGGGATTACTAACTCACGACTTACGACTCACGACCCACGACCCAAAATTGGTATTCCGTACATCTTCTTCTTCCATGATTATCTCCCCTTCTGGACCACACTTCTCTGGGAACTTGGATTTGATATAGAGGTTTCCCCAAAAACAAACAGACAGATAGTAAACCTCGGTCTCGAGAGTGTCCTTGCGGAGACATGCTTCCCTGCCAAGGTTGCTCACGGTCATATCAAATACCTCCTTGATAAGAACATAGATGCTTTACTCCTGCCAAGCTTTATCAACCTGAGCACCCCTGAGAATCCCTTCGAAAGAGGATATGCCTGTCCCTATACACAGACGATTCCTTATATCTCGCAGATTGCTTTTGAAGGTATAAGACTCTTAACACCGGTAGTAGACTTGAGAAGGGGAAGGGAGTTTCTTGAAAAGGAGATCGATCGGGTATTCAAGCCCTTCGGGATAAGATCAAAAGATCTGACAAGGGCATTAAAGATATCAGACAAGAAACAAGAAGAGTTTTTCAAAGATCTAAAATCAAAAGGGAAAGAGGCCCTCTTCTCTGTCAAAGAGAGAACTATTGTAATAGTGGGCAGGCCCTACAATGCATTTGACAGTGGCGTGAATCTCGAGATTCCGAAAAAACTTGCTGACCTCGGTGTTCCTTCCATTCCGATGGATTTTCTTTCCATCGAAGAAATAGGTATCTATGAAGACTGGCCAAACATGTACTGGAGATCGGGCCAGAGGCTACTCCAGGCGGCAAAGTTGATACGAAATCACCCCGATCTCTATGCAATCTATATCGGCAATTTCTCATGCGGGCCGGATTCTTTTATCCTCAAGTTCTTTGATGAAGAGATGGCGGGAAAACCTTATCTGTATCTCGAAATTGATGAGCATAGTGCTGCTGCCGGAGCCATCACAAGATGTGAAGCCTTCATTGATAGTATAGGTAACCGAAAGCCGGAAACCAGACATAAGAAGTCAGAAAGAAGATCCTCCCGCCCGTCACCCGTTACCCGTCACACAAAGCGCACTGTATACATCCCCCGTATGTCTGATCATGCTTTTGCTATTGCAGCAGCCTTCGAACGCTCTGGTATGGAGTCCGAGGTTCTACCCGAGTCCGACAAAAAATCTGCAGATATAGGACGACAACATGCCTCGGGGAAAGAATGTTATCCATGCACTGTCACCACAGGCGACATGGTAAAGAAAGTTATGGAACCTGGTTTCGAATCCTCAAGAAGCGCGTTCTTTATGCCCTCTGGTACAGGACCCTGCCGATTCGGCCAGTATAATGTTTTTCAAAGGTTTGTCCTTGACAAGCTGGGATATGAGGATGTCCCGATATTTGCGCCGAACCAAGACACCACTTTTTACAGCGATCTCGGGACTATCAGCAAAGATTTCACTAAGCATGCCTGGAAAGGTATTATCGCATGTGAACTCCTAAAGAAATGCCTCCATGAGACAAGACCCTACGAGAAAAAGGGAGGAACAGCAGATGAATTATATAATGAATATCTCAGAAGCTTGTACTTCTCCTTGAAGAGAAACAATGTTGAATTGGAAGAGATATTGAAAAACATAAGGAGAGACTTCGAACATCTTCCTGTCTATAAAGAGAAAAAGCCACTTATAGGAATCGTAGGTGAAATTTTCGTCAGATGCCATCGCTTTTCCAATGAAGACCTCATCAGAAAGGTCGAAGCCCTGGGCGGAGAAGTATGGCTTGCGCCTGTGGAGGAATGGATTTACTATGTGAATTCCATGGGGATCATAAAGGCGCGGTTGAAGAAAGAGCGTTCGGAGATTTTTAGTTTCCTCCTGAAAAGATTCTATCAGAAGAGAGTAGAGCACAAATATGCACGGCATTTTGAGGGATTTCTTAAGACGCTTCATGAACCGGATACGAAAGAGATTCTCAAGAAGGCATCACCCTATATTCACAGTTCATTCGAAGGTGAGGCTATTTTAAGCATCGGGAAAACTATTGACCTATTAGAGAAAGGAGCAGCGGGTATTATAAACGCCATGCCCTTTGGATGCATGCCGGGTACAATTGTAACCGCCCTTCTGAGAGGCGTCAGCAGAGACTATGGAATCCCGTGTATCAACATTCCTTATGATGGGACGGAGTCACCGACAACGGAAATACAACTTGAGGCTTTTATGGACCAGGCAAAGCAAATGAAACATGCCGGAAGAAAAATATAGGAACAAGAAATTCCAGAATTTTCAATGTTGCTTTTTTAATTTTGAATTTATAAAGGAGGTAGCTTCGTGGGGAGTGTTGTAAAGTGGCGGAAACAGAAGATGAGCAAGCACAAGCACCGCAAACTGAGAAAGAAAACAAAATTCCAGCGTAGGAAATAGACCCCGTTGGAATTGTACACAGAGTATTGAGCCTCTTTCAGAAGAGCGCAAGATTTTTTGAATCCGTCATTCCATAGCCGGCCATAGGGCATTTCCCACTGGGTAGATGTCTCTATCGACTCTGCTTACCCATTCAGGCGGCGTCCCTGAGCGTTCCGCATTTGTCATTCTGAAGTGGTAAAGCGACTGAAGAATCTCGTCCGGGACAGGCTTCGTGAACGGTCTCAAGACAGCGATATTATCAGATCCCTCGCGGCGCTCAGAGTGACAACAATACTTCTTTAGCCTCTAATATTTAATTTCAGGGACTTTAAACCACAATCCTTTGACCAGCACTATTGACTAAAGAACTCATGAATAGAGTATCATTTTAGATGTTTAAGCCATTTACGACTACAGGGATCGGAAGTCTTCCCCATACAGACCCGGAAGAAGCATGCATGCTCGTGATAGACACATTCGATATACCCTTCTGGCCCCAACTGCCAAAGCTTTCATTTCATGAATCGATGATAACTCAGTTCTCTGAAGGTATGCCTTTCGTAAGGATCGACTCAGAAAAAGAAAGGTTGTGGATTGAAAGAGATAATGGTAATGCCCTTACAGCATTCTATGAAACATATTCAGAGGATTGGAAAGCTGCAATTTCTGAAGTTTTTGCAAGAGGACTTTATACATTGATAGGACTGCTAAAAGGCGAGAAACTCAGAACTCTTAAAGGACAGGTCACCGGACCACTTACCTTTACTCTCGGACTGAGAGATTCAGAGGGAAGACCCATTTATTTTGACGAAGAACTCCGTGAAATATCCCTTATGCTCCTAAAAGCAAAAAGCCGATGGCAGATGGATATGTTGAAACCCTTTGCTGAGGAGATAGTCCTTTTTGTGGACGAACCGATTCTCTCTGCCCTTGGCAGCACAAGTTATCTCGGTGTTGAACCTCAAGAAGCTCTGAGATTGCTGCAAGAAACAGCAGATTCCGTTAGGCATGCTGGTGGTATTCCGGGAATCCATTGCTGCGGTAATGCTGATTGGCCTATGGTTATAAAGAGCAATGTCGATATCATCAGTTTTGATGCATACGACTATGTCGACACAATATCTCTCTATCCGGCAGAATTTACAGAATTTCTTCAACGGGGCGGATACCTCGCATGGGGGATCGTGCCGACGACAGATTCCATAAGAGATGAGAATATTCATTCTCTAAAAAAACGGTTTCATGAAGGAACGGCATTATTATCAAAGTGGGTACCCACAGAACTTCTCATGTCGCGAATAATTTTGACACCCTCTTGCGGGACAGGTTCAAGAAGCATTGACGAGACAATACAAATATTTGAATTGCTCAGAAATCTCAGGGAGGCAGTTTCATAGTGGAAGATCACATCACTCATCATGGCCTCTAAGAAAATAGCCGCGGCATCTTGCCTTGGATAAATGCGAATGTCAGGCAGGATGCCTGACCTATTTTCAACAGGCTGAGGATACTTTCGAATGAAGGGTATATTCATTTCCTTTGAGGGGATTGAAGGTACGGGTAAGACGATCCAATCGAGGCTGCTGTGCGAAAACCTCGTAAAGAAGGGATATGACGTCATCCTTACCGAAGAGCCTGGAGGGACCCGGATTGGTCTCAAGATCAGAGATGTGCTCCTTTCTGTTGAAAACAAAGAAATGACTCCTGTTACAGAATTGTTGCTATACAATGCATCACGAGCACAGCATATCAATGAAGTTATTCTCCCTGCTCTGAGAAAGGGGTTCATTGTCATAACGGACAGGTTTACTGATTCCACAGTGGCCTATCAGGGTTATGGAAGGGAAATAACTTTAGAGATTATAGACTCCCTTGAGATAATAGTAACAGAAGGATTAAAACCTGACATCACCCTTCTCCTCGATCTTGAAGTAGAGACAGGACTAAAGAGAAACAGGGGAATTAATAAGACAGACAGATTAGAGCTCGAGGATGTAGAGTTTCATAAAAGGGTCAGAGATGGTTATCTCCGGATTGCAGCAAAAGAGCCAGAGAGAATAAAATTAATCGACGCCTCAGGAAGTATAGAAGAGATACAAAGGAAAATAATTGACCGAGTCAGACATCTTATAGAAAATCGTACGATGTCTTAATTCGTGTTACTTTAATAGAATGGCTCTCATAGACGTCATAGGGCAGGAAAAGGCAGTAAACATACTCCTCAGAACCCTTCAGAGAGATAGGATACCATCTTCATATCTCTTTGCTGGAGAATCAGGGATAGGAAAGAAATTTACAGCAGTGAATCTTGCAAAGGCATTAAATTGTCTAAATCCCCCCTCACCCCCCTTTGATAAAGGGGGGATGGGGGGATTTGATGCAAAGAGCCCCCCCACCCTTGCCCTCCCCCCCCGAGGGGGAGGGCAAGGGTGGGGGGGAGACAGGTGTGATGAA
>JBGPPR010000007.1:0-12017 GCA_041488675.1 Thermodesulfovibrionia bacterium | reverse complement strand
TACTAAGGGGGGCTGTATTAGAAGGAGATATACTCTTTATCCCGAAAATGTCATTCTGGCCTGTCCAGAATCCTTTAATAACTCCCTCTTTCCCCCTTAATTTAAGGGGGATGAAAGGGAGTTACCTCGACAAGCGGAATGACAGATAGTATAACTATATTTTATCGATTACTACAGTATATACCTGCTTAAATCTTCGTCCTTGACGATATCAGTCAACTTGTCTTTCACATATCCTCTGTCAATGGTGAGTTGACCGTTTTTCTTTTCAGGCGCCTCGAAGGAGATATCTTCAAGCAGTTTTTCCAGGACAGTATGGAGCCTTCGAGCACCAATATTTTCTGTTTTCTCATTCACATAAGCTGCGATGTCAGCAATTTCATCAATGGCATCTGTTGTAAAATCTATTTCTACCTGTTCAGTAAAGAGAAGAGCTATATATTGTTTGATCAAAGCGTTGTATGGTTCTGTCAGGATTCTTATGAATTCATCCTTGCCAAGAGAAGAGAGTTCAACTCTGATAGGAAAACGTCCCTGAAGTTCAGGGATAAGGTCAGAGGGTTTCGTCATGTGAAAGGCTCCCGCTGCAATGAAGAGGATATGTTCTGTTCTCACAGGTCCATGTTTCGTCGTCACAGAGCAACCTTCGACGATCGGTAAAAGGTCCCTTTGGACACCCTCGCGTGAAACATCAGGTCCGTACGCGTATCCTCTGCTTGCTATCTTATCGATTTCGTCAACAAATACAATGCCTGATTGTTCTGTCCTCTCAATCGCTTCTTTTGTCACCTTGTCCATATCAATAAGTTTACTTGCCTCTTCCTGTGTCAGGATAGCGAGGGCTTCAGGTACTTTTACCTTCTTTCTCTTTGGTTTTTCAGGCAGGAAATTGCCGAGCATCTCCTTGAGATTTATTTCAAGTTCTTCAAGTCCTACATTCGATACAACTCCGAAAGGTATCATCTTTTCCTTTATCTCTATTTCAACATATCTGTTGTCAAGTCTCCCTTCCTTGAGACTTGTCCTGAGCCTTTCCCGGGTTTCCTTATACTTTTCTCTTTCCTCCTCTTCAGGCGTTGCCCCTTTTGATCTGGGCTGTGGAAGGAGAAGATCAAGGATGCGTTCCTCTGCGAGGAACTTTGCGCGCTCCTGGACTTTCTCCATTTGCTCGGATTTCACCATGCTGATAGAGACTTCTGTCAGGTCTCTTATCATGGATTCTACATCACGACCCACATAGCCTACCTCTGTAAACTTTGAAGCTTCTACTTTCACAAAGGGAGCATTTGCAAGCCGGGAAAGTCTTCTCGCTATCTCAGTCTTCCCTACACCTGTGGGGCCTATCATAATGATATTCTTTGGCAAGACTTCGTCTTTTAATTCAGGCGAAAGCCTTTGCCGTCTCCACCTGTTTCTTAAAGCAATAGCGACTGCTCTCTTCGCATTATGCTGACCAATAATATACTTGTCGAGTTGTTCTACTATCTTCCTTGGAGTAAGGTTATCCATATACGTTATTGCAGCTCTTCTATCGTGATACTTTTATTTGTATAAATGCATATATCTGAGGTAATGATCATGGATTTTTCAACAATCTCTCTTGCTGAAAAAGATGTGTTTTCATAAAGAGCTCTTGCCGATGCCTGGGCATAAGGACCTCCAGATCCGATAGCTGCAACTCCACCCTCCGGCTCGATAACATCACCAGTGCCTGAAATGATGAACGAATGTTCCAAATCGGCAACGATCAGGAGAGCCTCAAGTCTCCTTAACATTTTATCAGTTCTCCAGTCCTTTGCCAGCTCAACAGCTGCCCTTGTTATATTTCCTCTATAAGATTCGAGCTTACCCTCAAATTTTTCGAATAAGGTAAAGGCATCAGCCGTTGCCCCTGAAAAACCGGCAAGGACTTTGTCCCCAAACATCGTTCTTATCTTTTTTGCATTATGCTTGAGCACTGTGTTGCCCATTGTGACCTGACCGTCTCCTGCTATTGCAACTTTTCCATCCCGCCTCACGCATAATATCGTAGTGCCTTTAAACACACTCTCTCCTCATGAAGAATTCTTCAATCCGAATTAGTAATCCCCACTTTGTCCCCCTTTACAACAGGGGGATTTAATTTAGAAAATTGGTTATCTAATCCCTCTTTTTTAAAAGAGGGGTGAGGGTAGATTACTAAAACTATCATTCCCCTTTATGCCGATTTGTCGGTATGTCCGATTAATCGCTGGAACGATTCTTATCATACATCATCAACTTTATCTTTTGCAAAAGGGTGCGCGTTATCATAGACATCGATTAAATGGGTGACATCGAGATGGGTATATTTTTGGGTTGTGGAAAGAGATGAGTGACCCAAAAGCTCCTGTATCACTCTGAGATCAGCGCCACCCTGAAGAAGATGGGATGCAAAGCTATGTCTCAAAGCATGGGGTCCGATACGTCCACTGATTCCAATCATTCTTGCATATTTCACTACAACACGTCTTACCCCTCTGTCGGTTAATCTTGATCCGGACCTGTTCAGGAACATGGCCTTATCCTTCTTTTTGACTGGTATCCTTTCAACCAGATACGACTTAACAGCATCGAGAGCCTTTGAACCAACCGGCACAATTCTCTCTTTTTTCCCCTTCCCTTTCACCTTTAACAATCCTTCTTTTGTATTGATATCTTCCACGTCGAGACCTGAGAGCTCACTTACTCTGAGACCGCTCGAATAGAGAAGCTCCAGAATAGCCCTGTCTCGCGCTGATAACAAGCCCCGACCTTCAGGTTTTTCAACGAGCGAAAAAATATCATCAACGGAAAGAAACCTGGGAAGAAGTTTCGGGGTTTTCGGATTCGGAACAAGTTTTGCAGGGTTTAATTTCTTGTACCCTTCCCGATAGAGGAATTTAAAAAACGACCGTACACTTGCAAGCCTTCGGCTGACCGTTGTTTTATTCAACCCGCTTTTTATCTGGTCTGCAACGAAGCCGCGCACTTCTGCAAGTTCCACATCTTCAGGATTTATATTTGCGAATCTGAAAAATTCGCTTAGGTCCTTCCTGTATGCCCTGAGTGTATGGGGCGATACATCTCTTTCGATCTCAAGATATTTCAGGAATTTATCAATATGGTCTTTCATAGGAAACGCAAATAACCTCTCATATCATATATTTTCCAGGAGATGAGTATCAATATCTCTTGTCGGGTTACGGGACTCTTGTATTCACAAACCACAAATGATATATTGTAAAAACAGAATTGAAAAGGAGGCTGCATGAAGAAAGTCATTTCTCTGGTATTAATTGTATTTTGGATGAGTGTGACATTTGGCTGTACAGAATATCATGCTCAAGGTGCAGGTGCGGGTGCTGTTCTTGGAGGCATCGCCGGAGCTTTAATTGACAGTAGAAATCCCTGGCGGGGTGGAGTCATCGGAGGAGCGCTCGGTGCCGTGGCCGGTGCAACAATAACTGATATCTCCATGAGGGCTTCGAGAGAGGCCGCTATGAGCGGAAGACCGGTGGAATACAAAACTGATGATGGACGGGGTGTCTATAGAGCTGAGCCATTTTAGAGTATAATGCACAAACAAAGTGTAGAAAGGTTCAAGAGAAAGTATGGGAAGACGGAAGACTTGTAAAGGATCAGGTAAGAGAAGTCTGTGAAGGCGAAAAGGTCGAACCGAGATATTAAGTATTTGATAATCGATTGTTTTACAACACATGAGAGACGCATTGTTATGCGTCTCTCATGTGTTTTTACTCCTTTCTCTTAAAACTAATTATTCTGCATTTTTTGCTAACCGATAAAATCTCTCCCTGTATTTTGGAAATGGCATCACAAAAAGTAATGCACATTTATAAGAAATCTGCTAAGATTTTTCAGTTACTAAGGAGTTCACAAGTAAGGCCACATTCGGGCATGACGTACAAAGCTGTTGTATGTGACGTTACTAATGACCGCATTAGTAACGGATGAGGAGGTAAGAAAGTATTTCTTGAAAAGTCCTGAGAAGGTAAGAAATGTGTATATGGTGGCTGGATTTATCATCATCGTCTTTGGCGGTTTCTTAACAGCGGTTCTCACCTCTTATTTAACAGGAAGAGCCATACTCGCATCGGCGCTTACAGGACTCCCCCTTTTTCTGTTTGGCAGAGTAATGCCTGCAAAGACAAGAGATGGCGGAGGCAGAAGCTGGTGATGCCTCTCATAAACCTGATCGAGACGATAGAACATTACCGGTTGATGGTCGCAGTACGCACCGAAACACCTGAAAAGGCATATCATGCTGCGGTTGCGTGTATAAAGGGAGGTATCCGTTTAGTAGAAATCACGTTTTCGGTACCCGGTGCAGAAGAGGTTATCAGAGAACTGAATCAGAAAACGGATGCATGTGTTGGTGCAGGCACGATCCTCAGCATCTCCGATCTGAAAAAGGCATTGAAAGCCGGAGCCGGATATATCGTCAGCCCTCACCTTGATGAAGAGATTGTAAAATCCACGAAAAAAGAAGGCGCTGTTTCAATTCCAGGAGCCTGTACCCCGACAGAGATATACAGGGCTTATCGGTCCGGAGGAGACATTATAAAGCTCTTCCCCTTTGTCGAGATGGGTGGACTCAATTTCCTGAAGGCGATAAGAGGACCGATGCCCTTTGTGCGTTTCATGCTCAGCGGAGGGTTGAATTTGAATAATATCTCCGAATATCTCTCTGCGAAAGCCTCGTGTATACTTATCGGTTCTTCGATCTTGAAGAAAGAATTTGTTGATGAAGAGAATTGGGACGCAATATCGGATATCACGAAAAAATTTACAGAAAAGATAAAGATTTCCTCATCTCCAAAAAGAAATCCCGCAGAAAAAGTCTAATTTTTTGTATAATAAAGTTTATTAAACCGAGCTTCGGAGGGAATGATAAATGTATCGACCACAGATTAGGGTTCTCGATTGCACGATCCGCGATGGTGGATTAATAAACAAATGGCAGTTCAGCGACGAGATTGTAAGGAAGGTTTTCCTCGCGCTTTCAGGGTCCGGCGTTGATTACATGGAAATAGGCTATAAGTCTTCTGAGAAATATTTTTCCAGGGAGGAACATGGCGCCTGGAAGTTCTGTACTGAAGAGGACATAAAGAGGATTGTCGGTGAAATTGATACAAAAATGAAGCTGTCTGCAATGGCTGATATAGGTCGTATAGATTCGGAAGATATTCCTCACAAAAAAGAGAGCATTCTCGATATGATCAGGGTTGCCTGTTACACCAAAGAGATCGACAAAGGCATTGCTCTTGCCCATGAATGTCTCAATAAAGGGTATGAAGCCACGATCAACCTCATGGCTGTCTCGAAGGTCCTGGAAAAAGATCTGGATGAAGCGCTCAATGATCTATCCAAGAGCGATGTCCCTGTTGTGTATCTTGTCGACAGTTTCGGTTCACTCTATTCTGAGCAGATCCATTTCCTCGCAAAGAAGTATTCTCAGGCATTGCCGGGAAAAGAGCTTGGCATACATACCCATAACAACCAGCAATTGGCCTTTGCGAACACGATAGAGGCGATTATTGCCGGCGTGAACCGTCTGGATGCAACGCTTTACGGCATGGGAAGGGGCGCAGGGAACTGCCCGTTGGAACTTCTTCTCTCTTTTCTCAAGAATCCAAAGTTTGATATAAGACCGCTCATCGAAGTCATCCAGGAAATATTTATTCCCATGAAAGGCGAAATAGAATGGGGATATCATATACCCTATCTGATAACCGGTGTGTTGAACGAACATCCGAGGAGCGCCATGAAGATAATGGCCCAGCAGGAGCTGCCGAACTTGAGGCAGTTCTACGATGACCTCAAAGACGGCGCACAGCTGGATTAGAGATTAAACAACACCAGGTCATTTCCAATTTAGTCGGCAGAGGGTTCATGGGTTAAATACAGCAAAAAGCTTATCGTACGTGTCCAGGACATGCTCTGGAATTACTCTCACCTCATCAAGGACTGTCATGAAACTTGTGTCACCTGCCCATCGTGGCACCATATGCAGATGCATATGATCTTCCATTCCGGCGCCTGCTATTCTCCCGAAATTTATTCCGATATTAAACCCTTCCGGCATTAAGACTTCCCTCAGCGTATCCACAGAGAGTTGAGTGACTTTCATGAAATCGAGGAGAACCTCGTCTGACAGCCCGTCAAAAGAAGGAGTATGGACATATGGAACAACCATGAGATGACCATTGTTATATGGATAACGGTTCATAATGACAAAGGTGTTGGAACTCCTGTAGAGGATAAGATTATCCCTGTCTTTGTCTTTTCCCTGTTTCGGCAATCGGCAGAAAATGCATCCCTCTGTTTTATCAGACAGGATATAAGTCATCCTCCATGGTGCCCACAGTGTCTTCATGTTTCTGTTGTCCTTTCCCCTTTTTCTTGTTTCTCTCTGTCCCGCAATCTGTCAAGTACCATCTGCGCGTCATTCCATGTGAGCCACTTATCTTTTGGATTCCTGAGAAGGTAGGCAGGATGGAAAGTCGGCATCAAAGGAATCCCATTGTAATCGAAGAAATGCCCGCGTACGGCTGTCATCTTTAATGCGGCGTTGCCAAGGAGTGTCTGTGAAGAGATTCTTCCAAGAGAAATAATCACCCCGGGACTTATGATTTTAATCTGTCTCTCCACAAATCCTCTGCAGCTCTCAATCTCATCCCTTTCCGGGTCGCGGTTCATTGGAGGTCTGCATTTAACTATATTCGCAATATAGACTTCCTCACGCTTAAATCCCATTTTCTCTATAAGTCTTGTAAGGAGCATTCCGGCATCTCCAACAAACGGTCTGGCCTGAAGGTCCTCTTCTCTCCCGGGGCCTTCACCAACAAACATGAGCCTTGCATCCGGGTTTCCTTCTCCAAAAACGATGTTCTTTCGCCCCGTAGAAAGCCTGCACCTTCTGCAATCACCTATCTCTTCCCTTAACGCTTTAAGGGCAGTCTCCTTCAGAGCTGTGGCACGGGAACCTGGAGAGGCGGCGTGCCGGAGAGAATTATTCCCCGTTTCTCCGTATCTCCGTGTCAACGTTTCGATAGATATGGGTAGCATTTCGAAGCCCATGGCCTGATAAAACTTAAGAATTCCTTTTATATCTTCTACGATATTATCCATCTTTTTTTTGCTTTCGATTTTTGAATTTTATTTTTTCTCTCTATCTCTATCTGTTATCTTTCTCCCCACTTCAATTTTTTCCGCAAGATCTCGAAGTAGTCTCTGTTACAAGGGATGAGAAGTTTTGTCTTAAAGGGCGCCTTTACGACTTTGACGGTGTCATTCTGCATCACGGAGAAACCCACCTGTCCGTCCAATGTGAGATAAACACGCTCCGTTGGAGACCTGAGAATAACCTCGATTTCAGCATTACCAGGGAGGACTATTGGCCTGTTTGTGAGTGTATGCGGGCATATCGGTGTAACCACTATATTGTCAAGGGTGGGATAGAGGACAGGACCGCCTGCGGAGAGTGAATATGCTGTAGAACCTGTCGGGGTAGAGATTATCAGTCCGTCAGCCTTGAAAGTAGTAACGTAGCTATGATTTATGTACGTCTCGAGATCGATTATCCTTGCAAGGGCCGCCTTATTCAAGACAACTTCGTTAAGGACAGCGTATTCGGCAATAAGTGCGCCATGCCTTAGAACCTGTGCCTTAATCATGAGTCTCTCTTCGATAGGGCATTCGCCGGAGAGAACCATTTCTGCCATTTCATAGAGTTTCTCTACAGGAACCTCCGTGAGAAAACCAAGACCACCTATGTTTACGCCGAGGACAGGGACCTCTTTGTCTGCTACGAGTCTGCAGGTACTCAGCAGTGTCCCATCTCCGCCCAAAACGATAATGACGTCTGATAACAAAGGTATTTGCGACCGTGCGAAACCCTCCATGTTCAGAATTGAGGCAGTCTCTATGTCCACAAAGGTTTCATAACCCTTCTGTCTGAGCCAGGGCAGCAGTTCTTTCAATAATTCAGCCGGTTCAGATATCCCGGTCTTACAGACTATCCCGATCTTTTGCATTTTTCCCCTCGATAGTTATCTCTCTCGTTTCTCCGTTAAGAGATTTTAACCTAATCTCAATCATTTCTTCCGGCAAGTTTCCTCCCGCCCTGTCAGCCCATTCAATAACTGAAATGCCGTCACCACATATATGATCCCAAAAACCGATCCCATCCAGCTCGCTCTCCTTTCCAATCCTGTACAAGTCTATGTGGATGAAAGGCGGTGTTGTAGGATATTCCGCAATTATCGTAAAGCTTGCGCTGACGATGTCTCTTTCTTCAATCCCGAATGCTCTTGCCATCCCTTTTATCAATGTCGTCTTGCCGCTGCCAAGCTCCCCGAAGAGACCTACAACATCACCCGGCCTTAAGACTTTACCCAGTTGAAACCCGATTTCTTTCGTTTCATCGGGACTGTTACTTGTGTATTTTTTCACTCAAAAATCTTTCAACCGTTTGAAAATAGGTCAGGCATCCTGCCTGACCTATGCGTTCACCCGGGGCAAGATGCCCCGACTATTTTCAAGTTTCTTTGGACTCAATTTGGGTATTATTCTTCCATTACGGAATGATCTAATCAAAAGATCCCGATAAACCCTCCTTGTGCTCCGTTGTAAGTTTTCTCATATCTATAGGAATGATAATCTTTAGGGTTGCAATACGTGCACTCGGGAGAAATCCAGATATTCTTTTCAGAGACACCCATGGCTATTGCCTGGCATCGGTTTGCCGATGCAAGATCGATATACCATTCTCCATCCTGTTTGAGATAGTAATATCCTTCTCCCGTTGCCTCACAAACTGCTTCTTTTACCTCCACTCCCACCTGATAGCAGCTCCATTTTATACATGGTCCGAGAGCCATCTTGATGTCTGAAGGAGATGAGCCGAATTCTTGAATCATGCATGCAATAGTCTTCTTGATAATCTGAGATGCTGTGCCTCTCCATCCTGCATGCACAGCTCCAACCAATAATTTTTTTGCGTCACGAAAGAGAACGGGAACACAGTCGGCAACCTGAACACCGATGAGTATATTTTTTCTTTCTGTAAGAACACTGTCTGCTATTTTTGTATCCAGATCAGAACTGATCACCTGCACATTATCCGTATGTCTCTGTATCGGGAGATAGACCTTATCTTTTTCAACGGAGAAGATGCGACAAATTTCCTCCACATTGACACCCAAAGGTTTCTTGGTAAAGAATGCCGTTACAGAGGCATCTAATATTTCGGGAAAGATAACATTATTCATCATTATTTAAAGACTGGAAAGCAGCAGGTAAACTGTCAATGATATCCGTTGCAATTAAGGAGTATGTACCCTTCTCAGTCGCTGCAATGTCTCCAGCCAATCCGTGCATGTACACTCCGAGGATAGAAGCATCAAGGGCTTTTAACCCCTGACCTAAAAACCCGGAAATCATACCGGTGAGCACATCCCCTGCGCCTGCGGTAGCCATTCCCGGATTACCGGTTGAATTGACATATGCCCTTCCAGCAGGTTCAGCAATAACGGTCGGTACACCCTTGAGTACAAGGTATGTTTCTGTTTCCTTTGCAAAAGATAGTGCTGTATTTATCCTGTCCTGTTCTATCTTAGTTAGGAGTTCTGATCTCGGAGCTTTCACCCCCTCCCTTACCCTCCCCCCTCGATGGGGAGGGATGGGGGGGGGGGCTGACTGCTGAGTTCTAACTGCTGACAGTTGTAACAGCCTTGCCATCTCACCCGGATGTGGGGTGATTATGATGGGTACCTGTGACTTAGAGAAAATACCTTTTTCACCTTGAAGAGAATTTATTCCGTCGGCATCAATGACCAGAGGAGAGATGGAATGTTGTACTAAGGTTTTCATAAGTTTTCTTGTTTCGGCGGTGACACCTATCCCCGGTCCTATAGCAACAACGTCAGCTTTCTCTTTCAGAAAATCAAGAATAAGTCCCGATGCCTTTTCTGAAAGTATGCCGTCTCCCTTATCAGGCAGGAGAAGCGTCATCTCTTCGGTGACGCGGGATTGGAAAATATCCGCCAAGGATTCGGGCACTCCTATTGTCACGAGTCCGGCTCCCGACCTTAGACAAGCCTTCGCTGCCATAAGTGCGGCGCCGGTTTTCCCTCTTGACCCGGCAACGATAAGTACATGGCCATAATCCCCTTTGTTTGAATATCTGCGCCGTTCAGGTAACAGTGAAGACACTTCTTCTTTCATTAATAATTCGACAATGAGTCCGTCTGATCTCAGCAATTCTTTAGGGAAACCGATATCCTCAACGAAAAGTTTGCCTGTGTGTTCAGCGCCGGGATAGAGAAGGTGTCCCCTTTTAGGAAGACCGAAGGTGATCGTATAATCGGCTTTTACGGCCTGCCCCATGATCTGCCCGTTGTCTGAGGAGATACCTGATGGAATGTCAACGGAAACGATAGGCATATTCAATTTATTGACGAGTCTGATAACCTCTGACAATGTGCCGGCGACATTCTTGCCCAGACCCGTTCCCAATAAGGCATCGACAAATATTGAGTGTTTTGTAATGAGTGATGAATGGTGAGTCAATAATTCCTCCACAGGAGAGATCGGAACACCAGATTTCGCTGCTATCTTGTATTCGAGAAGGGCATCTCCTTTCAGATCTTCAGGCTTTGATGTCAGGAAAACCTTGACATCCCATCCTTCTTTATAGAGGTATCTGGCAACAACAAAACCATCACCGCCGTTGTTTCCGCTCCCGCAAACGACAAGTACTCTTTTACGACCAAAAATCTCCTTTATCCGGGAGGCAACTGCAAGCCCTGCTCTTTCCATAAGGACAACACCGGGGATGCCAAATTCTTCAATGGTTTTTTTATCAATACCTCTCATTTCTTCAGCTGTGACAACTTTCATTCTTCTCGTACTCCGTCCTTCTGTTCCAATATCACACAGGCGACGCCGTATTCGTGCTCATGACTAAGACTGAGATGCACCTTTTTTATGAGTTTTTCTTGTAAGACCTTTTCAAGTGTACCCGCAATGAGCAGGTATGGTTTGCCACTCCCAGCATTCACAACTTCGATGTCTTTGAGTGATAATGGAGATACAAAACCTGCTGCTTTTATCAAGGCTTCTTTTGCAGCAAAGCGCACTGCAAGTGACAAATATGGTTCTTTCTTTTCATAGCAGTAAGAAATCTCGTTTTCAGTAAACACTCGTTCGAGAAATCTGCGTCCCCATTTCTCTACAACCTGTTTCATTCTCTCAATTCTGACAATATCTATCCCTAATCCATGGATCATACAAATCAAGGGCACTTTCTTTTTAGTAAACAAACGTATTATATGCTATTACATTGTCATTGCGAGCGACCAACGGGAGCGTGGCAATCTCACTTTATTGAGATTGCGGAGCCCGCACCGAACTGAGATTGCTTCGGGATTCCATCCCTCGCAATGACATGTGAGGGGTCTTCACTCCTCGCAATGACACTTTAAATAATGTGTTTGTATTAAATCATAATTATTTCTCCTTGGTAAGGCAAGAGGAAAGGAGATTATGCAATTGAACAATTATTTTCAGAGTCATTCATCCGCCAGAGGCGGATTGGGTATCCTTCTGAACCCCTCTTTGGAAAAGAGGGGAAAGGGGAGATTTTATGGATAATAAATTTACTCAAAAAAATCCCCCTTCATCCCCCTTTGCTAAAGGGGGAGAGTGCAGGAAAGATTCTGGACAAGCCGGAATGACAGAAATAAGGAATTGCGGCAGCAACCGAAGGGTGTAAAATTATCAAAATAAGTTGAATGAATCCCCCTTTTCTAAAGGGGCCCGCCTGCCGTACGTCGGGCAGGGACGAAGGGGAATTACTGGATACTGATTAGGATATTAGATAGTAATATGCCCTGATAAGGTAAAATAACTGCTGATTAGACCAGGAACTGGAGCTAAGGGAATTTCTAAATTGCATGGAGGTGCACATGAGTATTCTGCCGGAAGGAGAACAATTG
>JBGPPR010000006.1:0-12438 GCA_041488675.1 Thermodesulfovibrionia bacterium | reverse complement strand
TTAAGGGAGTTCTTGTAATCTTTGGGGAGGATTTTCACTTCTCCTCAGCCTTCTCCTTCTTCTTCGCCTCCCGCTCTGCAATCAGCTTCTGCGCAATATAGCTTGGCACCTCCTCATAATGCGAAAATTCCATTGAATAAAGTCCTCTGCCCGAGGTGAGGCTGTGGAGCTGGTTCGCATAGGTCAGCATTTCCGACATGGGAACAAGAGCAGCAATCTTCTGGTTGCCGCCTGAATGGGGTTCCACTCCCTGGACTTTACCCCTCTTTGAGTTAAGATCTCCTATCACTGAACCGAGTGTATCGTCGGGAGTTACAACCTCAATTTTCATGACTGGTTCGAGTATCACAGGCTTTGCATCCAGGAATGCCTTTTTCAGAGCCATAGAACCCGCGATTTTAAATGCCATTTCCGAAGAATCCACAGTATGGTAGGAACCGTCATACAGGGTCACCTTCATATCAACAACTTGAAAACCTGCAAGGATACCTTCATGCATGGTCTCAATTACGCCTTTCTCAACGGCCGGCCGGTACTGTTGAGGTATTACGCCTCCAACAATCTTATCGCTGAATTCGAATCCGCCTCCTCTTGGAACCGGCTCTATTTCCAGCCAACAATCGCCATATTGTCCGCGACCACCGGACTGTTTCTTATATTTACCCTGTGCTCTCGCTGCAACCTTTATTGTCTCCCTGTAAGGCACCTTTGGGGTTTTCATCAAGACTTCTGTCCCGAACTTCCTTTTCAACCTCTCGATTGTCACTTCAAGATGGACCTGCCCCATCCCTGAAAGAAGCATCTCCTTCGTCTCTTCATCTCTTTGGAATCTTAACGTTGGATCCTCTTCGAGTATCCTCTGAAGGCCGACGCCTACCTTTTCTTCGTCACCCTTGCTCTTTGGTGCAAGCGCATAGGAGATAATCGGCTCAGCAAACCTTAACTTTTCAAAAACGATCTGATGGTGCTCCTCAGAGAGCGTATCTCCTGTGACGGTTTCCCTGAGCTTTGCGACGGCACCTATCTCACCAGGTCCCATTGTATGGGCTGGTACCTGTTTCTTTCCCATCAGATAAAAGACCTGTCCAATTCTCTCTTTTGCCCCTATTGATGCGTTCAGGACAGTGGAGTCAGCCTTGAGCATTCCCGAATAAACCCTAAAGACAGAGAGCCTTCCGGCATAGGGGTCTGCTATCGTTTTGAAGACATAGGCAGAAAAGGGGTCGGTTTTTAGGGGTTTCCGTTCAACCTCTTTACCATCCTTGGGGTTTTTGCCTTTAATAGGTACAAGATGTGCCATCTCTTCCGGTGAAGGAAGGCAGAGAAGCACTGCGTTGAGGAGTTGAGGAATTCCTATATTCTTCAGTGAGGAACCACATGTAACAGGTATGAACCTTTTCGTTAGAGACCCCTCCCGGATACCTTTGGTGATCTCATCTTCGGAGAGCCCGCCACCCTCAAGGTATCTCTCGAGCAAGGTGTCATCGGACTCTGCAATCTTTTCCACAAGTTTCTTCCTGTATTCTTCAGCTTCAGACAGTAGATCAGAGGGTATATCAGATTCCTCCGTCTTTCCATTATTGAATATATTGGCCTTCATCCTAATCAGGTCTATAACTCCGGATAAATTCTCCCCTGATCCGATGGGGATATTTAAAGGCACAGCTTCTTTGTCAAAGGATTTTTCCAGTTCCCCAACAGCCCTTGAAAAGTTCGCAATGTCTCTGTCCATTTTATTGACAAAGACAACCCGTGGCACCTCAAATTCATCTGCAAACCCCCATATCTTCACCGTTTCCGGCTTAACGCCGGAGATTGCACTGATTATGACGACAGCGCCGTCGACAGCCCTGAGACAGCCCCTTGTATCCTCGAGAAAGTTGATGAAGCCTGGGGTATCTACCAGGTTAGTGCGATGATCCTTCCACGTACAAAATGCGAGGGAAGAAGAGATTGTTATTTTTCTTGCTACCTCCTCAGGTTCATAATCGGTTGTTGTCGTTCCATCCTGGACATTGCCGAGCCTGTCAACAGCACCGGAATTGAAAAGCATAGCTTCTACAAGGGAGGTCTTTCCAGCTCCTCCATGTGCAATAACTGCGACATTCCGTATTTTGTTCACCTCTAAGTCTGCCATAGTACCCCCTCTATTGTTAGAATTTAAAATCAAAAATCAGCAATGTATTCTTGTCATTCCGGCTTGTCGTTCGACTGAGCTCACGTCGAAGTCCAGAATCTTTCTTAAGAAGGACTCCCGACACGTGCTTTAGTGGCCGGCGCCGTCTTTCAGTAACTTATATTCGATACTGTCCACAAGTGCCTGATACGAGGCATCGATGATATTTTCCGAGACCCCGACAGTGCCCCATTTTTTAACCTCATCTCCTGACTCAATGAGAACACGAACTTTTGCAGCAGTTCCCTTTCCTGTCGTGAGAACGCGAACTTTGTAGTCATGAAGTCTCACATGTTTCAATTCCGGATAAAATTTATCAAGGGCTTTTCTCAAGGCATGATCAATTGCATTAACAGGGCCATTGCCTGTAGCTGCCGTGTGCTCAACATGACCGCCAACCTTTACCATAATTGTCGCTTCACTGATGGGGTCTTCCCCTTCTTCCCTTTTCTCCACAATGACTCTGAAGCCTATCAGATCGAAAAACCTCCTGTGAAGGCCCAGGGCTTTTTTCATCAGGAGTTCGAATGATGCCTCTGCACCCTCAAACTGGAATCCCTCGTTCTCGAGATTCTTGAGGGTCGTGACCATATCGTGTAACTGCGGTGAATCAGGATCAAGACTGATCCCGAACTCCTCCGCCTTTCTCAGGATGTTACTTCTCCCTGCGAGATCTGATATGAGAACCCTCTGAGAATTACCAACGAGTTGAGGACTGATATGTTCATACGTCTCCGGTCGTTTCCTAACAGCGCTTACATGGATTCCCGCCTTGTGGGCAAAAGCACTGTCTCCTACAAAGGGTTGCCTCTTAAAGTGCCGTAGGTTTGCTATCTCATTTACAAACCGTGAGACATCCCTGAGTCTCTTAAGCTGTACTTCTTCAATACATCGTATTCCGAGTTTTATCTGGAGATCAGGGATGAGGGAACACAGGTTTGCATTGCCGCATCTCTCACCAAGACCATTGACCGTGCCCTGCACCTGTGCAGCGCCACTCTCCACGGCAACTACTGAATTCGCAACGGCGCACTCAGAGTCATTGTGCGCATGTATTCCTACCGGTATACGGACAGTCTTTATAACAGAGTCAACAATGCTTCTCACGTCATTTGGAAGTCTCCCGCCATTTGTGTCACATAACACAAGGCAATCTGCCCCTGCGTCCTGTGCAGCAGAAAGGCAATGCATTGCATACTCGGGATCACCTCGATACCCGTCGAAAAAATGTTCTGCATCAAAAAAAACCTTCTGGACATGCCTCTTAAGGTAAGCAATGGAATTACGAATGAGATCAAGATTTTCTTCGAGGGATATCTTCAGTGCTTCTGTGACATGAAAATCCCACGTCTTTCCGAAGATTGTTACGATTTCTGCCTTTGAATCAAGGAGAGCTTTCATCGTTGTGTCTTCATCGACCTGATGCTTTGGCCTGTGCGTACTTCCAAAGGCAACGACCTTCGAGTTTCCAAGATTGAGCTTTATTACCTTTTTAAAATACTCAATATCTTTTGGATTCGAGCCGGGCCAACCTCCCTCTATATAGTGGACACCAAGCTCGTCAAGCTTTTCTGTTATCCTGATCTTGTCCTCAACAGAAAAAGCTATATCCTCAGTCTGTGAGCCGTCCCGCAACGTTGTGTCGTAGATTTCTACCTGTCGCACCTTATTTTTCTCCAAGATCAAAGGCATCGTGCAACACCCTCACGGCAAGCTCTGTATATTTTGCTCCTATTACGCAGGAGACTTTTATTTCGGATGTGCTGATCATCATGATGTTTATCCCATGTTTTGCAAGGGTCTCGAACATCTTTGCCGCCACTCCCGAATGGGTGCGCATGCCGACGCCTATAACAGATACTTTAGCAATGTCTTCCCTGAGGGTAACCCCTTTCGCCCCGAGTTCAGCAGCAGCAAGACCTTCAGTAAGGGTAAGGGCCTTCTTGCTGTCTGTCTTAGGAACGGTGAAGGATATGTCCGTTGCCTGTCCGTCACTGCTAACATTCTGAACAATCATATCAACAACAACGTTTGCTTCTGCAATGGCCTGAAAGAGTCTTGCTGCAACTCCTGGCCTATCAGGGACCGCCGTCACTGTTATCTTAGCCTGGTTCTTGTCATAGGCAACACCTGAAACCACGACTTTTTCCATATCCTCATCCTCCTTAACCACGAAAGTACCAGGATTATCACTGAAACTTGACCTGACAACGATAGGTACATCATATTTCTTCGCAAATTCAACAGACCTTGTCTGGAGAATTTTTGCGCCGAGACTTGCCATTTCCAGCATTTCGTCATATGAAATTCTATCGAGTTTCTTCGCATCCGGAACAATATTAGGATCTGTTGTATACACGCCATCAACGTCTGTGTAGATTTCGCAAAGGTCTGCCTTGATCGCTGCTGCAACTGCCACTGCAGAGAGGTCAGAGCCGCCACGTCCGAGGGTTGTAACATCAGAAGTTTCTGTTATCCCTTGAAATCCTGCGATAACAGGGATCATACCCTCTTCTATGGCGCGCATTACCCTCTCACCTGTGATTCTCTCTATTTTCGCCTTTGTATGAACACCGTCAGTTATAATCCCTACCTGCCTCCCTGTAAAAGACATGGACTTGCAGCCGAGTTCTCTTATTGCGATGGCTGTAAGGGCAGCGCTTATCCTTTCTCCTGATGAAAGAAGAAGATCCATCTCCCGCTCATCAGGATTTTGAGATACCAGGTTAGCAAGACCTATGAGTTTGTCTGTCTCACCTGCCATTGCAGAGACGATGACAACTACGTGATTGCCCTGCTTCTGTGTTTTCACAACCCGTTCTGCTACAGCCCTGATCCTTTCGACGCTACTGACGGAAGTACCGCCATATTTCTGTACAATAAGCATGAGTTCAAACCCTTCCAATTTTCAAGTAATATACCATGGAAAAATGCACAACCTCAAATTCAAGCCTTTTCAAATCTACTTTTTCAACCCCACCTTTCCTACGCTTCTCCGAAATTCCAACTTTTCTATCACCCTTTCAATCCCCTTTTCTGACACCCTCTCAATCCTCCCTTTCTAAAACTCTTCTATTCCCCCTTTGCTAAAGGGGGAGTAAGGGGGATTACTAAAGATCATTGCTTATATTCCTTTCTTATTTCTTTACGCAAGACAACGAAAGGGACGGGCCACAGACCCCGCCCCTTCGTTGAGATAGCTGAGACACATACTTATAGATTACAGACTTGCCTTATGAAACCCCTCACGGCGTTGTCGCACTCTTACAGTTCGAGTATGAAGAATAACCATCGGCATAGGGCAGAGTTGATGACCTTATGTATGCCCTCAGCTTGTACGAGTATGCCTTGTCTGAAGACAATCCAGTATTGCTGTAAGAGGCGATATCACGCCCTGCAGTGTATATCTTGTTCCAGGAATTTGTGGATGAACAATCACCAGATTTCCTGTATATCTCAAAACCGATCTCATTATTGCTCGTGTCTGTCCATGTGAGATTTATCCTGCTTGCTAATACAGCAGTCGCTGAAAGATTTGTCGGTTTATAAGGAACAATTGCTGTATTGGTTTTCGGTGAACATCCATTGTTGTTATCTCTGTTGTGACCCCGCCATTCCGCTCGCAAAAAAAATTCCCGGCAAGCGGGTATAACCGATCTGCACAGTCGGTAATTATTTACTTACACAAGCCACTGAAGAACCAAGTAATAGTTATCTACATCGACTCTTTAGCTGTAGCCTGTATTACCTCTTTTATATTCCTGTCGATGACTTCCGGAAGGTATGGGATGTCCAGGTTTAAGAATCCGGACGTTATCACAGAAACAGCATCTTCCCTGGAGACACCCCTCGACATCAAGTACTCAACCTGCTCCTCAGAAATGGGACCTATCGAGGCTTCGTGTGAGAGTTCGGCCTTTAATGCACCTTCAGATATCAATTGTGGTATTGCAAAAATTTTCCCTTTATTGGAGAATACTATTCCGCGGCAGTCAAGGTGCGCCAAGCAATAACCTTTGGTCTTTGCTACTAAATCTCCCCGCGCATAGATCACGCTTTCGTCAGCGGCAATCGTCCGTGCAATCGATTCTCCTCTGGTATCTTGTCCCTCAAGGATTATGCGTGAACCGAGATCAATGTATGAGTCTTTGAGTCCATAGACAACGGTGTTAAATTTTGCAGTTGCCCTGTCTCCTTTGAGATAGGCGACGGGGAATGCCTGAATTGACTTAACAGTTTTCAGAAGGACATAGTTACTAACAAAAGCTCCGTCCTCTTCTACGACAGCCCAAGTCCTGGGCCTCACATGAAAGTTGTCGGCCCAGTTATGGATCATCGTGAAGAAGAGCTTCCCGCCTTTTTTAATATAGAACTCTGAAATCCCAAGATGTATTCCCTCTGCATCTTTTTTAGAGAGAGTGCATCCTGTTATCACCTGGAGCTCCGCACCTTCTTCAACAATGATGATGTTGTGAACGTTTTGACTCACGTGATTTTCTGCGACCAGAAGGCACGCCTGGACAGGATATTCGGGTTTCTGATGTGGCAGTACCCTGATAAAGTATCCATGAGTCATATTGAGTTCTGCCTGAGCTGTATACTTATCCTGATCAACAGGGACAGACTTCCAATAATAGTCCTCCAGCCAGTCATATCTTTGCAAGGCTTCGGTTGTACTCATTATCTCAAGCTTACCTTCATACAGTTTATTTAATCTTTCGTAAACTACAGAGTGGTCAACCTGAAGGTAAGAGCCTGACCTCATTTCTTCCTTAACATCGATGCCGGCCATCACAGCAGCTTCGCGTGCCTGCTGTGATAAACTCTCAAGACTCTCTATTTTTCCCCTTTCGATATGTTGGTTGTAGCGTGAAAGATCTATGTCAGGCCCGAGGGCTGCTTTCTTGTCCTTCGCTTTTTCTGCCCTTTCCCGTATATTAGAAAGGTATGTCCTGCTTATCGACATACAGCACACCTCTTATACCCATGTTTCTTTATTTCTGAAAGGATATCCCTTGGGTTGCCTCCGCAAATGAGTTTCCCTTCAAAAATAATAAAACCTTTATCAGCGTTTACAAAATCGAGGATATGGCCGGTATGAGTTATGATCAGGGCGCTTCTTTTTTGTTCCTTAATCTTGTCTACTTTTCCAAGGAGAGTATTGATTGCTTCTCCTACAAGAGCGATATTTTCGAGATCAACACCCGACTCGGGCTCATCTATGAAGACTAAATCAGGCCTTTGCACCATGAGTTGCAATAGCTCTGAGCGTTTCATCTCACCGCCTGAGAAACCTTCGTTCAGCCCTCTGTCTAAATGATTGAGGAGGTTGAGCTTCTCGGCGATTTTCAAAGCTTCTTCTTTGTTCGCTCCATCAGAGATTATCTCGATGAATTTCCGTAAAGAAACACCCCGAACCGTCGGGGGTCTCTGAAAGGAGATGCCAAGACCAAGCCTTGATCTTTCAGAGATATCCTTCTCAGTTATATCCTCTCCCTTAAAATATATTCTTCCCTGATCCACTTTATATTTTGGGAAACCCATGAGCGCCATGATAAAGGAAGTTTTCCCGGCGCCGTTCGGTCCAAAGAGCATATGGACTTCACCATAATTCATGGAAAAATTTACGCCATTTAAGACCTGTTTACCATCTATGGACAGTGTCAGGTTTTCTACTCTTAACATTTCCTGCATTAGTCACTCCTCCTCAATTCTCAGACGATAATATTTATTATCTTATTTTTACTCTAATAGAGGCAAGAGTTTTGTATCAGGGGAGTATGTATTAATTCAAAATCTGCTGAGAGTCCAACTTGAAAGATTCATAACTTACGTGAAAAATATTAATGCGCCAGTACAGCAGATAACGTGGTTTTCATAAAAGATTATTTATTGGGAAGGTCTAACCCCTCTCCTTCCCAAAGGACTTCTTTGGTTGCAGCAAATTATGTACAACTCATGATAAGTTTTTAAAATAAAAGGAGACTTTTTATGAAGGAGAAGAAGCCAGTTATAAAAAAAGAAGCGGTAATTCCTATTGAATGGCATATTCCAGAGGGAGTAATGACTCCATTTGCTACAAACATACTTGTTCAGACTATAGAGGATGAATTCAAAGTCTCCTTTTTTGAAATCAAGCCTGCTATTCGATTAGATGATTCCGAGCCTTTTCCTGACAAAGTGAGAGCTGATTGTGTAGCAAGTGTGATAATTACTGCTAATAGACTTCCTAAGTTCATAGGGGCATTACAAACGCAATTTGACAAGCATATAGCAAAAAAATAAGTACAACAAAATACATTTTAGACTTTTTTGTCCCATCTTGCTTTTGCAGCTTTTTGAGCTATTTTCTTACGCCTATTTGCGGATAACTTCTCAGCTCTGGCTCTGCCACCCTTCAAGCCTCCAAGGCTACCCAAAGCAACGGCGGCGGGGTTTTTTTCTTTGACAATAGGCAATTGTTCCGTCACTGTCTCTGGCAATAATTCCTCATGTGTCACTCGTGTCACTATAGATTTGGCAAGAATGTTTATATCAGTAGGTGTTTTCTTTCTCTTCTTTTCAACCATGCCTTATGATAGCATGAACGCTCAAGCATGGCAATAGGAGCTACAAATCAAACTGACCCACTACCGGCGTCCTCCTTTTATTGACAATTCTCTAACAGCAGGCGTATAATTATCGCATTTATTGAGATTAAAATGTTTTTGTACAGCAGCTACAAAAGCGTGTAAAAAGAATGAATGAAAGGAGAAATATATGAAGAAATTACGGTTGATTGCAGTTTTGGGACTTGTGCTGTTAGCAAGTTATGTGTACGCAGGAGAAAACATAGAGCTCAAAGACCAAAAGGATAAGGTCAGTTATAGCATAGGTATGAATATTGGCAATAACCTGAAAAAACAATCCATTGAAGTTAGTCCGGATATCCTTCTGCAGGGGATCAAGGATGCCCTTTCCGGAGGCAAGACATTGATGACTGAGAAAGAAGTGAATGAGACCATGATGAACTTTCAGAAGGAAGTAATGGCCAAACAGCAGGCGCGTATGAAAGAACTTGCTGAGAAAAACAAAAAGGAAGGTGAGGCATTCCTCGCCGAGAACAAGAAAAAGGAAGGTGTCATAACGCTGCCGAGCGGTTTACAGTACAAAGTAATCAAGGAAGGTGACGGCAAGATTCCGACCATAAATGATACGGTGACAGTAAATTACCGCGGCACTCTGATTGACGGAAAAGAGTTTGACAGTTCATACACCCGCGGACAGCCCGTGACTTTCCCGGTTAAAGGTGTCATTCCCGGTTTCTCCGAGGCCCTGCAACTGATGAGGTTGGTTCAAAGTGGCAACTGTTTATCCCTTCCAATCTCGCTTACGGTGAGCGGGGGGCGGGGGAAGAAATAGGGCCGGGTGCTACGCTGATTTTTGAACTTGAGCTTGTCTCAATTAAAGAAGGTGCGAGCAAGGAAGAGCCGATGGAAGAGGAAACGATTAAAGAAGAACCGGCTAAAGAGGAGAAGAAACCGTAAGGTCTGAAGATAATTCATGTTATTAATCTTCAATCTTAAAGTTATTTAAAATCTTCAGTTGTATTTTTGTCATGCCGGCTTGTCCGCCTGAGGCGGGCTTGTCCGGCATCCCTCAATAACCCCAACAAGTCTACGACTCTTAGAGCGGGAATGACAGTCAACCATTTGAAAAAAGTCGATATGAATGAATTTTTACCTGGAACTTAGGAGAAATTCCAACAACGCTTTCTGGGTATGGAGTCTGTTTTCTGCCTGATCCAAAACTGCACTCCGGGGACCGTCTATAACATCATCAGTAATTTCCTCTCCCCTGTGAGCAGGCAGACAGTGAAGAACAATTGCATCCTTCTTTGCATAGGAGAGGATCCTATTGTTTAACTGATACCTTCTGAACTTTTCCTTCTTTCCCCCTGCTTCTTTCTCCTGACCCATGCTCACCCAGACATCTGTGTACAAAACGTCTGCACGATCAGCAGCCTCTTTCGGGTCCCGAACGATCTTTATTTCACTTTTTGCAACAGTCTTTGCCTCTCTAAGGATTTTAGAGTCAGGTTCAAACCCTTCAGGGCATGCAATAGTGAGATGTATGTTCATCTTCGATGCTGCCTCTATCAAGGAATGGGCAACATTGTTTCCGTCTCCGATATAGGCAAGATGTATATCTTTCAGCCTTCCTTTCTTTTCAAGCACTGTCATCAGATCTGCGAGGGCCTGGCAGGGATGGTGCACATCGCTCAGTCCGTTAATGACAGGAATAGACGAACTTGCTGCAAAATCCAAAAGGGTATCGTGGTTGAAAGTTCTTATAACAACCGCACTTAGATATCTTGAAAGAACTCTTGCTGTGTCATGAATGGTTTCTCCCCGGCCGAGATGTATCTCATTGGGATTCATATAAATGGCTTGGGCTCCAAGCTGATATATGCCGACTTCGAAGGAGACTCTTGTCCTCGTTGATGCCTTCTCAAAGATCAGGCCTATGCTCTTCCCGATCAAAGGACATTTATTCGCGTCTTTGCCTGACTTAAGTTCCAGTGATCTCCGCAAGAGGAGATCGATCTCTTTTGGAGTAAAATCCCATAATCTCAGAAAATCCTTTTTCATATTAATACAAACGTATTTATTGCTCTTACATTTTGTCATCTCTGAACTTGTTTCAGGGTCGTCCCAAACTTGATTCGGGACTGAAACAAGTTCAGCATGACACTTTTATAATGCGTTTACATTAGTTGCCCGAAAACTTTATCGAGAACATTCATAAGCTGGTCAATATCTTTTTTCTGAACAATGAGAGGCGGTATAAACCTCAAGACTTTTTCTGCTGTGCAGTTAACAAGCACCCCCATTTCGAGACATTCCTTTACTATTGCTGTACATTCCCTCGTAAGTTCCACACCAAGAAGGAGACCAAGACCGCGTATATTTTCGATCAGGGGTGGGAATTTTTCCCTGAGATTCCCGAGTCTTTCCATGAAATACTCGCTCATCCTGTTACACTGATCGAGGACGAACCCGTCTTCCAGAAGTGTCTCAATTGTTGCTATCGCTGCGGCGCACACAAGAGGATTCCCGCCAAAAGTTGATGCATGGTCACCGGGCTGAAAAACCGAAGCAACTTTATCTGTTGCAAGCATTGCCCCTATAGGAACACCCCCGCCAAGACCTTTTGCTACTGTCATGATGTCCGGGGTGATACCAAAATGCTCGTGAGCGAAGAACTTACCGGTCCTTCCCATACCTGTCTGGACTTCATCCAGAACGAGGAGAAGATTATGTTCATCGCAGATTTTCCTCACTTCCGTCAGGTAATCCTTGTGCGGAACTATGATACCACCTTCTGCCTGTATGGGCTCCAGCATAACAGCACAGGTTTCTTTTGTTATTGCCCTCCTCAATGCATCAGAGTCATTGAAAGGAACATGCTTGAATCCGGGCACCAATGGCTCGAATCCCTTCTGAAATTTTTTCTGTCCCGTTGCAGTAAGCGCTGCAAGTGTTCTGCCGTGAAAGGAATTCTCCGCCGTGATTATCTCGAAACAGTCAGGGCCGATGTTTGCCTTTGCGTACTTGCGGGCAAGCTTTATCGCTGCCTCATTCGCCTCAGCGCCGGAATTACAAAAAAATACTTTGTCGGCAAAGGTGTGCTGAACAAGAAGTTTTGCAAGTCTTATCTGAGGTCCAATGTGATAGAAATTCGAGACGTGCAAGAGCCTCTGCGCCTGTTTCTGTATTGCAATAACGACTCTTGGATGGCAGTGGCCAAGAATATTTACTGCGATGCCGCCGACAAAATCGAGGTACTCCTTGCCGTCAGCACCCCATACCTTCATGCCCCGACCCTTTCTCAGGACGATGGGAAACCTCTTGTAGGTATTCATGATGTAGAGGCTTGATTCATCAAGGAGTTTCTTGGTTTCCATTAGGTGATAATAACGGAAAATATTCGAAAAATCAAACAGAGTGTGGTAATCTTTTAACGTATCTATGTCATAGTGAATTCAAAGGAGATCGCAATGCAGAAGATTTTGATCCTTTTTCTTTTCATTGTTTTCTCACAGGTATTTTGTACTCAGACAGCAGGCGATAAACCGCAACTGGTTGAGGACATATTTCTCCCTGAAGGGGATGGAGTAAAGGTGAAGCCGTGGATTGAAAACCTGGAGATACCCTGGTCACTTGTATTTCTTCCTGATGGCAGAGCACTGGTCAGTGAAAGACCGGGGAGAATCAGGCTTA
>JBGPPR010000005.1:0-16319 GCA_041488675.1 Thermodesulfovibrionia bacterium | reverse complement strand
TTGCTGACAATCCGGCCCAAGGTTTCCATCCCATCCATCACCGGCATGACAATGTCGAGGATGATCAGATCAGGTTTTCCGGTCTCCAACTGTTGAATGGCTTCCTTTCCATTCCCGGCGGTAAGAACCTCATACCCCTCCGACTTCAGCTCTTCTTCATATAGGAGTCTCAGGCTCTCTTCATCTTCAACAACCAATATTTTTTTCTTCATAGGAATATTATTGATAATCTCTTGGGAAAAAACAACCTTTTTTAAATGGGATTTATCTTTTGGTTCTAAACTCTTTACTACGAATTCTTAACTTTTTATCTTCTTTCCACCTTCTTTCTTTGTTCAATGGCCAGTTTACATTCGGCGCAGATGAACCGGGGGAGGGTATGGGGATAGGTGATTCGTTCCTCTCCGAATCCCCAATCAATAATATCCCTCACCAATAACTCTTCCTTAAACGCATGCCCCAGGCAGAGTCCCATCCCGCAGACGATGCAAATCGCCACGGCATCCTTATCCACTCCCTGCTTTGCACACACATAACACTTCATGGTCATTCCTCCTGTTTGATGTAAATAAACCTACAATTAATTTTTACCATGGAAATGGCTAAAAATCAAAAAAGAAAATAAAACATTCAGGAGAGATACAGTGACAATGGAGTCTCATTCAATACATGATTACTTCTATTTCATAAGCGAAAATATTTGAATTCGGCTATTGCCCCGGTCCGCTATAAAAACCTCTCCCTTTTCGTTGATGGACATTTGTGATGGAAAATTAAGGAGTCCTTCGTTCCATCCGGCGCTGAGCTGCCGTCCCAGATAAGACCCATCCTGTCCAAGAATAACGATGCCACCTCCGTTTTCGTCCACGAGATAAATGATCCCGCGGCTATCCGTGCTGATATTCGTAGGAAAATCTAAATATTCTCTCAGGCTCCTTGTGAGTGGGGCGAAGCTATTGGAGCCTTTTGCTGCTGAAAAAACCATGGCTTTGACGCAGTCGACCAACAAGACACTGCCTTTTGGATCAACCGCCAGGTCTGAGAAGAAACCATACTCTTGAGGGAAAGGGATCTGTTTCTGGTATTTCCCTTCCGGGTTGAGGATGAGGACACGGGCCGAGAATATATCGAGGAGGTAGATGTTATTATTAGCGTCTATCTTAACGCTCCTGGGAATAAAGACCGATGGGGCGGGCACCCCTTCAGCGTCCACATAGCCCTTGAAGGCTCCTTCGGGCGTTAGTCTTACAACACGACGTCTTTTCCCGTCAAGAGCGAAGATCTCTCCTTTGGAGTTGATTTGAACCCGGATGGGATTGGATAGCTGTGGAATTTTGATCTCGCTCCCGGCTTTTAAGTTCTTCTCTTCCAAGGTATATCGGAGAAGGCGATCGTTTCCAGTGTCCCCAATGACCAGAACAGATTTGTCATTGCAAGCAACCCCTTCCGGTTGTTTGATGCCTCCACCTCTATCATCAAAATAGACAGATTGAAGAAACTTAAGCTTCACCGTTTCAGCACTGAAAGACTTTACCGGAAGAAGCAGCACGGTCATTGCTAATAATATTAGGCTGGAATAACGGAATAGTGGAATAATGGAATGGTGGGCCCAACATTCCAATCTTCCAATATTCCAACTTTCCACTTTTTTGAACGACTTTTGCATGTTCCTTTACCTCTTGTATTGTTTATGACACTGAACGCAAAGATCCGTAACCGTTGGGAACGGAATCAGATATCGGTATCCTGTTCCATGAGATCTATGACAACTCAGACAGTCTATCCTAAGATTCTTATTTCTTGAGTCTGCTACCTTCTCGCCCATCGGATGGCTTGTATGTTTTAACCAGTCATGGCAGGTTCCACAGAGTTCTATCATTGAGGGTTGCTTCAAAAGGAAGACGCTGTCCGAAGCATGGGAGATATGACAGGCTTCACAATTTCCTTCCTGGATAGGATTGTGTGTAAGTGCACCCTTCATTACATTGTCTTTTGCAGCAGCTTTTTCCTGCCTTTCTTTCTCCGCAAGTCTCGTTTGCAACCCCATCGTGTCTTGATGGCACTTTCCACAAAGGCTTTTCATTTCTCCCATCAGGAGATTCTTCCGTGGGGAGGCATGAGGCTGATGGCAGTTCAGACAGCCAACTTTGTCAACCAGAGGCCAGTGGATCCGATTTTTGGTGAATGTTTCGTTCATCATATTGCTATGGCACCCCCTGCATAGCTCAAAGCCCGGCCTTTTGGCCTTAAATGGAGTGGGAGAGGTGGGGGCTTCGTGACATTGGCCGCACTGTCGACTGGCCACTGGCGCATGGACATTATCAAAAAGAATTCCCCCCTTATTGGAACCATGGGGGTCATGGCAAGAGGTGCAGCGAGCCTTGGCGACAGGATAGTTCACGTGCTGCTTGACAAAGTTAGAACCATCCGTCCTGTGACAGCTAACACATAGGGAGACCTGGTCATTCTTCAAGAGATTATCCGATTTGGCAGAGGCATGCGGATCGTGGCAGTTGAGACATCCTTTCTCCACAGGGTTATGCTTAAACTTAACTTTGGTAATCGTATCCCCTATAGCTTTGTGGCAGGTAAAACAGAGCTCATTTCCTGCTTTAAGAAGAACGAACTTATTATTCGAGGCATGGGGATCGTGGCACTTTATACAGTTGCCTTCCATAACCACTTTATGACTGCTTTTGGGATTCTTAGGTACAATTCCTTCATGGCACTTATTGCAGATCTTGTTTGGATCTTCATCCAGTAACTTTCCATGGGAGGCAGTATGAGGATTATGACATTCTGAGCATTCTCCTGTTTTCACAGGCGTATGTACAAATGGATTCTTCAGCTTTTCCTTAAAATTGTCGTGACAGCTCAGACAGAGCTTTCCCTTTGCATCAGGTTTTAACTTGAATTTATTCTGGGCGTAAGCCAATGAAAAAACCAAAAGGGAAATGATCAAGACGGACAAAAAAAACCACTTAAATCTTAAACTCATACATTAATCCTTTCGCCACCCCCCTCCCTCCCCCTCAAGGGGGGAGGGTTAGGGTGGGGTCATCAGTATTCACTATGCTTTCTGCTCTATGCCCTCTGCGTTTTTATTTAGTTACAATGTGGCAATCCTCACACGATCTCCCGGCAAAAGGAGGATGAAGTGTTGGTTTAAAAAACTTCGGGTCTTTGGATGCATGGGGATCATGACAATTCTTACAATTCATGACCGAAGCTTCAATACCGATGTGAGCCTTGTCAAACGTGGCCTTCTTATAATCGTGGCATTCCCCACAGAGCGGTTGAATCCGCTGATTCATCAGGGAAGTCTCTGCTGAGAAGTGGGGTTTATGACACCTCTCGCAATCTCTCGCAGCCGGTGAATGCGTCTTCTCCATGCTCATCTTTGTCTTCAGATCTTTATGACAGGTCAGGCAGAGGTCAGGACTTTTTGCCAAAAGAAGGTTACCCAACTTTGCCTTGTGGGGACTGTGGCACTTCGTGCACTCACCCTCCACAACCGGTGAATGTCTGCTTTTCCCGGCCTCTAATTCCTTTTTCATCTCCGGATGGCAGGAAAAACAGAGAGGACCCTGCTTATCCACAGCTATTCCCTTGATATTGCTTCCGTGAGCATTGTGGCAGGTAAGACACTCGCCTTCTATGAAAGGATTATGGTTAGAACCACCAGCCTCCTCCTTCATGAGGTCTCCATGACACTGGCTGCACATTTTAGAACCAACTAATCTAAGAAGCCCTTTTTCATTTGACCCATGAGACATATGGCATGAATCACAGTTCGCATCCATAACCGGTTTGTGAGTATAGGTCTTCAAAAACTTTGCCTCCGCGTCGGTATGGCATGCGTAACAAACCCGGTCCATCCTTTCCTTTACGAGGTTTTTGATGTTCGAGCCATGGGGGTTATGGCATGAGTCGCATTCTCCCTCAGAAAAAGGAGGATGAGGCACCTTAGGTTTTACCTCTTTCGTTTTCGTGTGGCACTGGAAGCATAGTGCTCCACCCTTCGTGTTCAGGAGATCCTTGTTCTTGGCAGCATGAGGGGGATGACAGGAGAGACATCCCTTGCCACTGATCACAGGAGAATGGTTGAATGCCACCTTGGCCTCTTTATCAGCATGGCAAACAAAGCAGAGTAGATTCCCTCTTTTAACAACCAGGATGGGATTTTCCGAGGTATGGGGGTCGTGACAGGATATGCAATCTCCGCTCTTAAAGGGTTCATGTTCGACAGTTCCACCCACCTTCAGCTTTGGGGCATCATGACAATTATAGCAAAGACTACTTCCTGTTTCGGTGGTCCCAAAAGGTTTTGGATCGGAAGACGGCTTATGGCATGCATCGCATTGAGCGGAGACAACAGGGTCATGAGCACTCGTTTTCAGAAGTTTTGCTTGCAATGAAGAATGCGGATTATGGCAGACGGAACAGATGGCTTGATTCACGGGATAATTGGCGTGAGCTTTTCTAAAGGATGCCTTGCTGATGTCATGACAGCCAAGACAGAGAGGAGTCTCTGCCTTCACCAAAAGGTCTTTTTGGTCAGAACTGTGAGCAAGATGGCAGGTCGTACAACCTTTTTGCCCCACTTTGTGGATCACTTTCTTTTCATAATTCTCCTTCTTATGGCACTGATAACAGGCTTCGTTGCCTTCTGCCTTCAGCAAGTGGCTCGCCTGAGATGCATGGGGGTTATGGCACTGAATGCATTTCCCTCTCTTCAGAGCGGTATGGACACTCGATTTATTCATGCCTATTTTATCTTTACTGTGGCAAGGATAACAGATCTCGTTTCCTTCCTTTTTCAGAAGAAGCTTTGGAACTAAACCGTGCCGAAGATGGCAATCCTCGCACTTTTTCTCCTTCACTACTCCGTGAACATCTTTCATTGCCAAATATTTGTCAGCAAATTTTTTGTGGCAGTCGAGGCATTCCCTACGGGCAAATTTCTTTCCCGAAGTTGGAGCACCTCCTAACATCCTCGTTGCCGGTGCTTGGGCACAGGCATAGAGGATCGCTCCAATCATGATGAGAAAGATGACGAACAGAATGGCTTTGTGCTCTTTTAAGAAAGACATAAATTCCCCAAATAATGTCTTGCACAGGGCAGAGCGCATTTATAATCCAAATCCCAAATTCCAAATCCCAAATAAATTTTAATGTTCAATGTTCGAATGACCGAAACCTTCTTGTTTCGAATTTTGAATTTCGGTCATTGGAGCTTATTTGTTATTTGGTGCTTGGAATTTGGTGCTTCTCATTTAGGCTATGCTCTTGCAGTTAGTTGTCTTTAAGGTAAACCTTCACATCTGAAACAGCTCTCAGTTTCTCTGCCCACTCTTCCACAGACTTCTTCAGTTTCTCATCATAAACCTTTTTTGCAATGGTCTCCCTAACCTCCTGATAGGGTTGGGGCTTTGAATGAACAACGTCCTGGATAAAAAGAACATAATAGTAACCTTCAGGGCTTGCGTAAAACCTTAAATCCCCTGGTTTGGTACCTGATACAATCTTTTGCAGTTCTTCAGGCAGATCTCCTGTTGTAACAAGTTTGTCTCTGAAGATTAAAAGATTATTGCTATTCTTATCGACCTGACCTTCTGCGTTGGCCATGAGCCATTGAAACTCCACCCCTCTTCTCAATTTTTCAATGGACTCTTCTGCATCGCTCCTCTTTGCAAAGACAAGGCTGCTTATCTTCATCATTTCAGGATAAGTATATTCTTTGATATGTGCATTGTAGCAGGTCTTCAGCTCTTCCTCCTTCAGCGTAACATCGGGGACAACCGCCTTCTCTACAAAGGCCCCGAAGATGACAGAATTTTCATATTCTTTGATCCTATTTTGGTAGGCCTCTGTTTTATCGATGCCCAGCCTGAGCGCCTCTTTTCTAAATACTCTTTTATGCACCATCTCCTCCAGGGCTGGAATCTTTCTCTCATCCAACCTTTTCTTTTCTGTGGCACTCTCCACGCCGTGATAGAACTGATGTCTTAGATAATCCGTCAACTCACCTACGGTGACAGGACTCTCTCCTTTGATTTCAGCGACAACCCTTTTGTCTTTCAACAGTACTTCAAACCCTGGCTCTTTGGCCTGGTAGTTTATTCGATCGAGGACCTCCTTATTAACCTTTACATATTTCTTGATCAAAGCCATGTTATAATTCCTTAAGGCAATCTGTTTCTTGTAATTAAGGGCCTCCTGTCTTGCCCACTTTTTTGCCTCAGGATTTTCAGGATAACGTATGTCTTCGAGTTTTAAGATTACAAACTCGGATTTGATCGGAATGACAGGGCTGACCGAACCCATCTCCATTTTGGAAACCGCTTTGGCAACCTCGGGCAGGAGGTCTTTGCCCTTAAAATAATTCTCTTCGCTCCCTTTTGCCGTTCCCTCGGAAAGGAACCTCTTTGCTACTTCGTCAAAGTTCTTCCCTTCTTTGATCTCTGCTTCCATTTTCTTCGCAGCATCCTCTTTATCAAAGGCCACTGACTTTATCTTCCATTCCCTGACAGCCTCCTTGTAGAATTGATCCACCTCTTTCTCATCGCCCTTGATATCCTTGACATGCTGCTCCATCAGCATTTCTCTCAGAGTCGCCTTCGAGTCCGCATCCACCATCTTCTTCACCTCTGGCAACTCATCGAGTCCTATCTTCCTCGCTTCCTGGATGATGAGCCTGACATTGATCATCCGCCTGAGAAGCTCTGCATTATCTTCTCTGCCTGCTTTTTTCTCCTTCGCCCCTGTCCGTAAAGATGCAAGCTCCTGGTTAAACTCTTCCAAAGTAATCAGCTCATCATTGACCAGGGCAACAATCTTCTTCCCCTTAATCACTGGCAATTTCTGGTCAGATGAAAGTCCTTTTGTTGTGTTGACTAACGAAATTGTAAGAATGATGAGCAACGAGAGAGAAAAACGTTTCATTAGAATCTTCATCTATTTTACCATTCTTGCGACAATAGATCGGGTCATCTGAGATGCCATGGCATAGGCCGTATTGACCCTCCCCCAGTCAAAGAAGAAGACGCCATCGTCTCCTTCATTGTGACTATCAGAACTCCAGACTACCTCCCTTCTCTTTCTCTCGATGAGCAGTGCTGAGAAATCAACTTTTGGCTTCCCCCAGATGCCTTGATAGTCCTGATAGTCCATCACTCTCCCTGAGAGAATCAAATCGGCACCCGTGGTACTAAAAAGAGCGTCCGCATTGGACAAAGATACACCTTCGTCCATGATGATCCTCAGAGTCAGAAGTTCCTGTCTGATGATACCGGGCTCAATGACATTGAAGTTCTCAAATTCTTGAAGGTGCCGAATGAAATGAAGGACCATGATCTCCCCTGCATTCTTTCTCTCGCTACTGTTAAAAAATGGCGCAACGACCACCGTATATTTTCTGCTCGAATCCAAGATTGGAGAGCGGTAAGCGATCTTAGGCCGAAACTTTCTCTTTCCACCTCTAATATCCATCCTCTCCCTCTTGCTTAACATCGTGTTTTGGAGAGAGTCAGAAAGGGATTGCAGAACTTTTTGCAAAAGTGCTTTAGGATCCTCAATCAGACCCAATCCGAGAATCCCCGGTGAATCATCTCCACCCTGTCCAATGCCATCAATCCAGAGAATGCCCGGATCATCTCCGGTAGAAACCAGTCTCGCAGTTAAAGCAATCTTAGGAGGATTCGTTTCGCTATAAAGCTCCAAGGAAATGATGAGAACGCCTTGCGTCTTTGTCTCTTCCTTGAACGCCTTTGCTATCGCTTTATCGACTCCGCCTGTATAGCGGACCCGGTGTCTTGCCATGAATTTCTCAAGGGCCTCAACATCAAGGACGTCGAACCCCTGAGTTTTTAATTTGGAGATAAACGATTCTCTTATCTCTTTAATGGGTGCGGGTGTTCCGCTCAGGTTCTCGACCGGATAGACAGCAATCAGAAATCTCCCTTCTCCGGCATAGGCCTCCTTTAATTTGCCTTTTGCACTTGCACAGCCTGAGAAAAGAACAACGGTTATCAATAGGATGAGCGCTGCTCTATTTAAAAAGTCTGTCAATAAGATCATTGACTGCCTTTTCCGTGACAATGTTCATTGGTTTTCCTCCCCCTCCAAAAAGCCGGTCCCATATGCTGATCCCGCCTTTTGTTGAGGAGGCTGTCCATACAACCTTTCCTGTCTGAGTCTCCATCATCTGGAGGCTCACAGAGACGATGTTGGCAGAAGTCGTACCCGATCTTACTTCACTGTACTCCCTCACCACTCCAGTGATGACAGCCTGGACCTTAAGAATACCGCCTAGTTTTATGACTTCCTCTGGAGATGGAGTAGGTGGGTTCTGAATCTCAGCCCTTGCAACCCCCCGTGCCACCTCTCCTGTGGGTAGCACATAGACAGCGCCAGTAGATAAGAGCTTGTTGATGAAGACATCCCTCACCCTTTCCGCCGCTGTACTCTCTCTCGAGAGGTTCGCAAAAGGCATCACCGCAACAGCCTGTATGGCTTCGAAATCCATGTCCGGGTCACGATAAATCCCCGTTGTGGCCGCACAGCCAGCTGAAAAAATAAGAATGAAACAAAGTAAGATCCTGTTAAGATTGGCCATTTCCATTATCTCCGCCCCCTTCTAAAGGAAACCACCGAAAGCTATTGAAATTTGTACTTAATTGCCGTCCAAATATTTATCACACCCCTGTCCCCATCCTGTCAATGTTACTCAGAAAAATATCTTCAAATTCGTACTGAAAAGCTTTAAGTCCGTTTTTTGCGTGTTCGATTTGCTGCTGATCAATTGGTAAGAGACGTCCAAATAGGAACGCCTGGTGATGTTCCATCTCACGCCAGGGTTAATAATTCTGTCTTTGCCATTATCTTCGGACCTCAGGGTCTCATTGTAATTAAATCTGAACTGGAGGGCTCCGTCTGGAAAAGGTGACCAGTTGAGTCCATAATTCTGTGTTATTTGTGTTTTCTGCCCTTTTTCAGCGATGGCTTCAATTAAAGTAAAAATGTACAGCGATCTGAAAGGATTGTAGGCTGCACTCACATCTACTTTTCTTGTATAAGTAGAGGAATCCGGTTTCCCCCCACCAGAACGGTCTGTTTCAGTATCCGAGACGTGGAGGGTGACGGTCAGGGATCTGTGGGGAACGATGTTGGCTCCGAGATCGATGTTAATGTTATCTTGCTTTTCCCCTGTCTCATTCTTTATAAAATTTACACCCGTGCTGAGATTGACGTCGACGCCCTGATATAATGCAGCCGTGTTGATTAAAAAAATGGAGTTGTTATCGTTCGGTTTCCCACCGATTCTCTCCATCCGGCCGCTGAAGACAAGAGTGTTCCGGAGTGTCCTCAAGGGCACAGCATCGAGCGAGGCATTATAAATATAAGCCGTCCTCTTCTCTTTTTGCTCGACCCCGTCCTCTCTTGCTACCCTTGCCGTCCCTGAGAAAATACTGCTAAATCTGTGGCTAGCAGAAAAGGCATTGGAGAGCGTATAATTGTGCAGACCAGAAGGATCGGTTCTTGTGTAAAAATACGATAGATCATAGAAGAGGAAAGGGGTATCTAATATCCTCGTCTTGCTATCCACATTCAGGATATGAGAAATTCGGGTCGTTTTCCCCTTTACACTCTCAGCAGGCTTATTAAGAAATGCTTGTAACTCTGTCACAAAGATATCTGGAAAAGATGCTGCCCCTGGCACAACGGGAGAAAGAGGGCTCACTACAACCTTTATATACCTTGTCGTGACATTCGGGAAGTTTAGTTCAAAACGGTTCTGGAATGGCCCAAAAGGGGCAGGAGAGATGGTGGTAAAGAGACTCCAGTTCAGATTGTCGGAACTTGTCCAGATTTGCCATGAAAAGGAATTGGCAATAGCAGGGGAGGTGGAAAGGTCCCTATCAATCCAGACAAGGAGGTTATTCACTTCTGTCGCGTTTAGAAAATTGAGTCCGATGTTTCTTGGGTGGGTATCTCCAAGAGGAGGAGGAAGTCCGATATTGATGCCTGCACTCGCTGTCAGGTTGCCATCGATTAATGCTGAATTCGAGGGCAGCGTCACTGAATTCGGCGTATCACTGATCACAAAAAGCCCAGCAAAAGGAAAAATCTGGAAGCCTACTGTCCCTACCCCTGCTGTGATCGTCTTGATTTCGTCATGAGAAATATTGTAGCTTCCAGTAAAAGAAACCCTTTTATCGAAAAAGAAATTGGAGTAGGTAATTTTTCCGGACTGGGTCAAGTCCTTTGTCTCCAGGTTAATCAATTTATCTTTTGTATCGACATAAGAGCCAAGATACGTTATGTCGAGCCCTTGATACGTATATCTTGAATAGAGCGAGAAGAAATCCTTTGTGACATCCTGGGTCAATCGCTTTTCGTCAAACGTGTTCGTTCTTATGTATCTCAGTTCAAACGAGGGAAGTCCCTCTGGCCTCCATCCCAGAATGGCATTGTAATTCTCATTGATATTGGTAACGCTGGGAGCACCTGAGGTGTTATGGGTCTCCTCCCTTCTGTCATAACCAATCCCGGCAGTGTAAAGGGGAGTGTTCAGGGTGAGATTGGCATAAGGTCTCAATATCGTGGTTTTCGTCTTTGTTTCCGTACCATCCGTCTTAAATACGAGGAAATCCTTTTCAAATATGCCCCCGGCATTCAGTCTGAGATTGGGAAAGATCGAAGTATCAATAAAAAGACTGAACCTCGGATTAAAATCATTTGTCTTTGTCTTTGTCACATTTCCAGTGGCATCTGTTGTTTTAGAGGAGAAAAAGCTGTAATTAAGATCTATGATGCCGCTTATGCCCTGAAGTAGTCCCTGAGCACGAGCTATATTAGGGATAAATATCAAAATGGAAAGGAAAACCACGCCGAAGGGGGCTAGGGTTCGAGGGTTCATGGGTTCAAGGTTTCTAACCGAAGATCTAATAACCCTGTTAAGCATTTCATTAATATTTTAAAAGTATTCTCTCTAATAAATAAAAATTTAAGGGTTCGATTTATCTTCCCCTTGATCACTCGAACCCTTGGTCCCTTGAACCCTGCTTTTTACTTTTCTCCCATTATTGTGATCCAGTATGGACCCTCACCGACATCGATCTCGAAAAAGAGTTTTCTGCTGACGAGGTTAGCGGTTACCAGTAACTTCATTTCAGGGTTGATCATGTATAGGTTATTCTCTTCACCGTCAATGGTCATATAGGTAATTCCGGCTCCTGTCTTTATATAATCGACAGGAACAAATGAGAATGGATCATAAACCTCAACGACCGTGTCAACTTTCCTTCCCATGTAGACCAGGTCTGTATTGGTATCGACCTTTATAGAGACCATCCCCATTCTCACGGAGAACCTCCTCTGAAGAGAGAGAGAAACGGGATCTAAGACCGTCAGGTAGGAGGACCATTCATGAATAATATAGAGCCTGTCTCCTCTCCTGTTAAATTGACCTCTTAAGGGGCCAGGCTCCGTGGCAATGGTCGTCACAATGGCTTTGTTCGGAATGTCGATGACTGAGAGGGTGCTCGAAAGGGTGTTGAAGACGAAAGCACGCTTACCGGTGCTATCGATCAAAACAGAGTTGGGGCCGTTGCCCACATCGAGTCTGCGCAACTCAAAAAGGGAAATGGGATCGATGAAGCTCAGGGTATTCGAACCATTATTGACGCTCAAAAGGATTCTCCCGTCAGAGGTTAGAGCCAGATCCTGAGGACGATCTCCTGTATTAAGCCTTATCCGGTCAATAATCTCTCCAGCTGTGACGTCAATCACCCCAATCGTATCATCGCCCGAAAGGGCCACATAAGCCCTTCTCAATCTCTGGTCCAGAGCCATGCCTTGCGGTTTTCTTCCTGTTGCAATCACACCGACAGCCTGGCCTAACTTTTTGTCAAAGATTGTAATGTTATTAGAGCCGGAATTAGTCACATACCCTGCAAGGTTTGTGATGGGTTTGCTCGGGATATAAAGGGAAAATACGGGGCTGAAACTAAAACGATCTATAATGGATTCGGGGTATTTAAATACCATTGCAATGAGCGATGATCTTTTCCTGACTATATTGAAGGCAAAGTCTATCCTCACAGGTCCTTCCGGCACCTTGAGAGTAGCCTCTCCATCCTCCCTTCTTAAGATGGCATCTTTTACCTTGAATGAGAGCCCACCAAAAGGGCCTGGTGGCAAACGACCTGATGCAAGGAGCCTTTGTCTTCTCACATCGGGGCTTTTAAGGTCCCCTAACGAAATGCTCAGAGGATATTCCTTTCCATCACCACTTAAAGCATAAATGGCTTCTATTTTAAACCTAAGCCTCTCGGCCTCTTGTGGAAATGGCTGCATATAAAGATAAACCTCTCCTTCTTCTTCGAGAGGTGGTCTTAGTGTTGAAATTGCTGCTTGACAGCCGAAAAGGACGACGAGGAAAATCAGGATCGTAATCAAACTTTTCTTCAAAGGAGACTCCCCGGTGGAAATATGCAAAGGGTAAATTGCGTAACACAAAGAGTTTATAAAATCAACATATAATAGAGCCCCATCAAAATTCAACTACAAAAAAGGCTGGCAAAAATGCCAGCCCTTATCGTTCTGTCTCTTTAAATGCCCTGCACTAAACTATATTAGTCTTGTGCGTGACATTTGTTGCAGAGAGACCTCTGAAAGGTAGCAAAAGTAGTTGCCGGTCTATCATAGTAGGCAGCCTGTGTCTCTGTTGATATACGGCCCCTTGCAAACTGAGAAAGGGTTGGTGTGGTATCCGTTCCGGGCCAGAGACCGTTGTTAGTGATCAATTCACCCTCGTTGTTCCATCTTGTGGCTTCGGGCCAACCGCTTGCATGAGCTCGATGGCAGGAAAGGCACATCACTTGAGCATTAGCCGCCGGTCCAGCCAATGTAGCAGTTCCGCTGGTTGCCGCTAATGTTTTGAGAGCGGTATAGTCAGTACTGTTCTCCTCATACGGTACTAAAGAAAGATATGAATTGGTTTGTGAACCTGTCAGGTCACCTGATTTCACATAATGGTTGTAATTACCAGCAATTATTCCACCCAAATCCTGACTCACTGGGTGGACTAATTTCCCGGAATTCGTATGCATATCCGTATGGCAGGTGGCACACCACTCTGACATCCCTTTACCGTAAGCAACACGAGTCTGGGTCGTTGCCTCAGTCCTGTTGTAGGTTGAATTCACAACAGCTGCCGGTGGGTCTACGGTATAGGTGATACCGCCCATTTCAGGTTTCGTGTAGCCTTTTCCAGCCAACAGCCTGTAGACGCCAACGGCTGAAACACCTGTTACAGGATTGGAGTTGTTATGGTAAGAACCGGAACCGATAATCGGGGCACCGGTCGTTGCAATTGTTCCATCTCCAAGCCTTCTGTATTTGCCATGGGGATCATGACAGCTTTGGCAGCCGAGACTTGTAGAAACGAATGTACCACCAGGGGCTGTCGTATTTGTACTATCTGGTACATAACCGCTGTCAGCAGCCACAATATTGTGCCCGTGTGTGGCTCCATCCTCAGTAAAGGGTGCGCTTCTTATTACACCGGTATAAGTCTTCTTCAGCCAACCGAAATCTCCACCAGGAGTTCTTTGTAAAGGTGGTTTCCCTGTAGGCATATCTGCCTGAGCAGTGCTCACATGGTAGCTGCTTGGGCCAGTGTCTCCAGCATGCTCGTGGCAACTCAAACATGTTGAACTCTGGTCGGACTTTATTAAAAGGTATCCATAGGTTCCATTTTTTACTATCGACGGTGAGGAATGCATGCTGTGGCACCCTGTGCACTCGGCGACACCGCCTGAATGGAAGGCGTATGCCATACCACTTAAACCAATGGTTAACAGGGCCGTAGCCATGATAACCAAACCTAATTTCAATCCTTTCATTTTATCCTCCTAATTCGTTTTTTGATTTTTTGCTCCGGCAGCCCAGCCATTTAGCCGGAAGAAAAGTTAAGGTATTGACGTTCTTGCTTCCTATCTCTTGCCTCTTAATTCACAATTCCTAATTTCTCTTGCTACCACCACCTTATTTTTGAAATAACTTTTCATCCCTCCTAACCACCTTTAGCCGAGGTGCAAGGGAGATCCCCTTCACCCCCCCGTTTCTTCTTCATCTGAAGCCGAGGGAATTATTGGCTTAGTTATAAATAATCTTAAAAACACTGACTCCTCTTCTTCTGCTCTGAGTGACATAAATCCTGCCATTCTGGTCAATAGCGATATCATCTGGAGCTATCAAGTTGCCGGGCTTAAAGCCACGGTTGCCAAATTCAGTTAAGAAGTTCTGGTTCTTATCGAAAACCATGACCGTACATTTCAGCTTGTCAACCACTAAGTAATTACCCTCTTCATCCGATACAATGCCTGCTATGATGCCAAATCTCCCGGGAGCTCCCCCAGGTCGGCCAAAGGAGGTTACCTTTCGATCCAGGGAAAGTTTGTAGGCTTTGAAGAGAGAAGGAATGGTGAACAAAATGTTTCCTTCCTTATCCACGCTGAAGCCCACCATCTCTACGTTCCCTTTTTCCTTCTCATCGATTTGAGCAAGCGCTTCAATATCATCATAACCATCTTTAAAATTGCCTTCAGAATCTGTCACAACAACTTTCATCCCCATAAGAGATGCTAAATAAAGGTCTCCGTTGTGATAAACCATGCGACCCGGCGAAAACTTCGAAAACTCTTCAGGTAGGTTCTTCATCTCTATCTTTGATTTTGGTTCTCCTCTGAAATTGCAACGGGTAATTGAATACTTCAGCTCTGTGCCAGATATCTCATAAGAAAGCAATAGGATGTCCCCCTCTTCATTAATAGCAACGTCAACGATGTGACCAAGTTCAAGGTCATCACCAAAACGGTAGATCTCCATGCCATTTTCATTGAATACCCTGATGTTGTTCTGGTATAAAACGTATGTCTCGCTCCTCTTCCCATCCACAGATACCTTGGCCCAGTTATACGGTAGTGGTCCTGTGAAATTTGAGAGAGTGTAGAGAAAGGCCCCCTTTACGGCTTGAGCCTTTCCAGTTGCAGAAGAAAGAACTAAAAAAGCAATCGCGATTAGGATCAATAACTGTTTTGTCGGGTATCTCATATTCATAACTCTTTGCTATTTCTATAGAGCAAGCTCCATGCCAAAGTTCTTCAAATCTCCATCATAAAAGGCCTTTTGATGGATGGAGAAAAAACATTTTAATTTCAATATATTACGTAATTCATGAAAAAGCAGATTGACCCACTGATTTTTAGTTCTTGTGAAAACAAATGCTAATTAGCGTAATATCCCGCACCTCTGTGGATTCTTCCACAATGACATTGCTGAAACCGCAAAGAGCATAGCGCAGAGGGCATAGCGAAATTCTTAAAGCTAAGAGCATGGAAGGAATTAGAATTCAATTAAGAATGTGGAGTTTTAGAGAAAAAACGAGATATGAATCTTAGCGAACGAGGGGATTGCGAGATTTAGCTTTTGAGATTTTAGATTCGAAAGTTTTGAAGTTTGAACTCTATGCTCTATACCCTATGCGCTATGAGGTTCTTGGGGTTACGATTCAAGAATCCCAAACTTCTGCATTCGGTATCGGAGGGCGTCTCGACTGATGTCTAAAAGTTTCGCTGCTTTGGTTTGATTGCCGTTGGTTATCTTAAGTGCTTGCCTCACCAAGGCTTCTTCTACTTTTTCCATTGAAATTCCTTCTGGTGGAATTCGAATGCCTTCGATTACTCCCCCCCGTTTCGATGCTTGACCAAGAATCTCTATGGGCAGATGCTCCATAAGGAGAGCATCTTCTTCAACAAGGATCATTGCCCTTTCGATCACATTTTTCAACTCCCGGACATTGCCAGGCCAATTATAATTCCTGAGGAAGTCCTCTACTCCTTTTGAAATTTTTTGGACATTCTTATGGAATTCCTCGTTATATTTTTGTATGAAGTATTTCGTCAGGGGGAGAATATCGCTCGGTCTTTCCCGAAGTGGGGGAATTCTAATTGAGGCGACATTAATCCTGTAAAAAAGGTCTTCCCGGAATTTGCCTTCCTCCTTTAATTTGAGCAGATCCTTGTTGGTTGCCGTTACAATTCTTACATCCACTTGAATATCTTTTAACCCACCCATTCTTCGAAAAGTCTTTTGTTCAACCAGTCTCAAGATTTTTCCTTGTAGGTTCAGGTTCATGTCCCCGATCTCATCCAAAAACAACGTCCCTCTATCTGCTACTTCAAGAAGTCCCTTTTTCACTTCTTTGGCATCAGTGAAGGCTCCTTTCTCGTGACCGCAAAGTTCATTCTCCA
>JBGPPR010000004.1:0-17084 GCA_041488675.1 Thermodesulfovibrionia bacterium | reverse complement strand
TATCCCGATAGAAGATGCTGTAGAGCATTACCGAATTGCGTCAAGACTGAAGAACGTCACAATTCTCGGTATCCACAAGCACATAGGTTCACAGATAACCAAGATTTCGCCCTTTGTTGATGCCCTGAAAAATATTCTTCTTCTTATAGATAGACTGAGTAGCGATGGATTGGACATCCAATACCTTGATGCTGGAGGTGGACTGGGTATCTCTTACAAAGATGAAGAGCCCCCGGTGCCTGAAGACCTTGCCAAGAACCTCATTCCCCTCCTGAATGGGAGAACACTTACCCTGATAACAGAGCCGGGAAGGTCTATTGCAGGCAATGCAGGCATACTCGTGACGCGTGTCCTTTATCAAAAGAAAGGAGAGGAGAAAGAATTTGTCATTGTAGATGCAGGTATGAATGACCTTATAAGACCCTCCCTTTACGGTGCATATCATCACATATTGCCTGTACTGAGGAGGAAGAGGAGAAGCATCCTGTGTGATGTTGTCGGGCCCATATGCGAATCAGGAGACTTCCTCGCAAAAGGGAGAGAACTCAGAACGGTAAAAAAAGGTGAATATCTCGCTGTAATGGGTGCCGGTGCATACGGGTTTTCCATGAGTTCAAATTATAATAGCCGCCCGAGGGCTGCAGAGGTACTTGTCATGGGTAAGGAGCATTTTCTGATAAGATACCGGGAGACGCACAGAGACTTAATAAGAAATGAGAAGATACCGGATATCCTGCGATGAGATGAGGAGTGGTTGAACGCAAAGCGATGCATAGGAAATGAATTTGAGTTGGGATATGTCATTCCAGCTTGTCTGGTCGCCTCGGGCGACTCGCCGAGGAGAGAATCTTTCTGAAAAAAACGATCAAGAAGGATTCCGAACAAGGTCGGAATGACAGACAAGGGATTGGCATATGAAAATTCCATTTACGAAAATGCATGGCCTTGGCAATGATTTTATCCTTATAAATTGCAGGCATGTAAAACTTGATAACCTATCCATGCTTTCGAAAACACTCTGCCATAGACGCTTTGGAGTCGGCGCTGACCAGATGCTGCTTCTCTTCGATTCCCAGAATGCAGATTTTATGATGAGGATCTTTAATGCTGGTGGTGATGAAGTTGAGATGTGTGGTAATGGAATACGGTGCCTTGCAAAATATATATGGGACAGGAATCTTTCTGACGAGGAAATCCTCTCTATTGAGACCCTTGGTGGTATCATCAGGCCAGAGAGATCAGGTGGCATGGTAAGAGTTGATATGGGAGAGCCCGTCTTTGATCCCGAAAAGATACCGGTAAATATAGGTCAGAAGTCAAATCCCCCCTTTAATTCCCCCCTTAGTAAGGGGGGATACAGAGGGGTTAAAAGTGGGCGGGGGGGGATTATTGACTACCCGCTGCGGATCGAAGACAGAGAGTTCAAAATTACGTGTGTCTCTATGGGGAATCCTCATGCTGTCATTTTCGTTGAAAATCTCTCCCAATTCCCCGTACCATATTACGGTTCTCTCGTAGAGAATCATTTTCTTTTCCCTAAAAAGACAAACGTGGAATTCATAGAGGTGCTTACTCCTAAAGAAATAAAAATGCGGGTATGGGAAAGGGGCTCCGGCGAGACCATGGCATGCGGCACCGGCGCATCTGCTGCTGCTGTGGCTTCAAACATGAAGGGTCTCACAGAGAGGAATGTGACAGTTCACCTTATCGGAGGTGACCTCATTATCGAATGGGCAGGGAACAACCACATTTATATGACAGGTCCTGCCGTGGAGGTTTTTGAGGGCATCATCAATATTTAAAAGCAGGAGGTAGTTATGTTTCAAGGGTCAATAGTCGCAATTGTTACGCCTTTTAAAAAAGGAAAGGTAGATGAAAAAGCTCTCGGCGATCTCATAGAGTGGCACATAGCACAGGGCACAAATGGGATAGTGCCGTGCGGCACGACAGGTGAATCAGCGACCCTCGATTACGAGGAGCATTACAGGGTTATTGAAATTACTGTAAAAACGGTAAACAGGAGAATTCCTGTTATTGCAGGAACCGGTGCAAATGCAACTGATGAGACGATCATGATAACAAAACAGGCAAGAAAATCCGGCGCCAATGCAGCACTGCTTGTTTCACCGTACTATAACAAACCGACACAGGAAGGTCTTTACAGGCATTATAAAGCAGTTGCAGAAGCGGTTGATATGCCGATTGTTTTATATAATGTTCCCGGACGCACTGCCGTTAATATCCTTCCCTCAACCGTTGCCCGTCTCGCGGAGATAGACAATATCGTGGCTATTAAAGAGGCAACAGGAGATATGAAACAGGTCAGCGAAGTCATAAGGCTCTGCGGGAATCGGATAACGGTTCTTTCGGGAGATGACTTTACAACCCTGCCCCTTTTAGCTCTGGGTGGAAAAGGCGTAATATCTGTGTCGGCAAATGTCGCACCAAATGACGTTTCAATGATGTGTTCTTTGTGGATGAAGGGACAGCATGATAAGGCAAGGGCGATCCACTACAAACTCGAACCCCTGAATGCAGCTATGTTTATTGAGACGAATCCAATACCTGTAAAAACAGCTCTTGCCATGATGGGCAAGATTCATGAGGAATTCAGACTTCCTCTCTGTGAGATGTCCCCTGCGAATAAGGACAAGCTGAAGAAGGTTCTGGTTGACTGGAAACTGATTTAGAAAAGATATTTTCTGATCCTCTCGACATCCAGACTTTTTGCTGCAGCCTTTTCGAGAGCAATGCTCTCCTTGTCTTCAAGATGAGGGAAAATCCCCAGAATAGGAACAGGGCTGATCCGCCTTATAACCTCCGGGTTTGTTCCCTCCGCAAGGGTCTTTTCCGGGGGCAGGCTGTAGTTGATAATGATTCCTGCAATAGCGAGTCCTTCTTTCATCGCGTAATGAACAGTGAGCAAAGTGTGATTAATGGTCCCAAGACCAGGTCGCGACACAATTATCACCGGCAATCCAAAGTCCCGTGCAAGATCGAGCACAAAATAATCTCGTCTAAGGGGGACGAGAAGTCCTCCGATTCCTTCAACCACAACGGCATCATATTTTCTTGAAAGTTCTGCATATGCCTCTTTAATCTTCTCGATATCCACAGGGATACCCTCGATCTCAGAGGCAGGGAAAGGCGCAAGGGGATTTTCGAAGCGGACCGGCGTAATCAAATCTATCGAATTATCCGTATCCGCTATTTCCTTCAAGAACATCCCGTCCGCCGGTATTAATGCTCTGTCTCTAATTCTGAATTCTTCCGCCTCAGGCGGATGAACTCTGATTTCTGATTTCAGGCAGCCCGTCTCTATCGGCTTCATCCCGCAAGCTCTGAATCCGAGATGCCTGATAATCAGGATCAGTGCTCCAGCGATGACGGTCTTTCCTACTCCTGTATCAGTGCCGGTTATGAAAAAGCCTTTTGCCATCAACCCTCTCGTTGTATTAACCCAAAAACTGCATTATGCGGGTTGACCATTTTGTTCCTACAGTTCCTTGAGCGCCTCAATGAGTTTTTCAATATCTTCACTTGTATGAGCGGCGGTCACCGTTATCCGTATTCTTGGTTCCTTGACTGTCGGCGGTCGTATTGCCGGTGCATAAACACCTCTTTCATACAGATGCCTCGATACCCTCAAGGCATTCTCCACTGTCCCCATCCCCAAAGGAATAATAGGAGTCTCGCTTCCCATAATGTCATAACCGATATCTTCCAAAAGGCCGGCTGCGTGATTTCTGTTCGTCCACAGCATGTCAATCAATGCAGAACCCTTCTCTATTAGTTCCAGTGAAGCAGTAGACGCGGCGAGGATACAGGGGGGTAGGGCCGTTGAAAACATGAGGCTCCTCGCATTGTTCATGATCCATTCGATGACATCTGAACTGCCGGCGACGAAGGCGCCGAAAGAACCGAAGGCTTTCGAAAAAGTACCCATCTGGACTATTGAGGGATCAGGTTTCATGTTGAAATGCGGTAATGCACCTTTGCCATTTCCGATTACGCCTAAACCATGAGCATCGTCGAGATACAGGAGTGCATCATATCTCTTACAGAGATCAAAGAGTCCCTTCACCGGTGCAATATCTCCCTCCATACTGAAAACTGTATCTGTAACAATAATCTTCTTCCTGAAATTCTCTTTGCTCAACAATTCTTCGAGGTGATCCAAATCTTTATGTCTGAATATCCGTGTCTTTGCTTTGCTCAGCCTGCACCCGTCAACAATACTTGCGTGGTTGAATTCATCGCTGAATATCCCGGAGTCTTCGTCCGCAATAGCCGGTATGATGCCTGTATTTGCCGAGTAGCCTGAGTTAAAGACAAGAGCAGCTTCTGTCTCCTTGAATTGTGCGATCTTGTCCTCTATATCTTTATGCAGGATGCTTCCTCCGCCCAGGAGCCTCGATGCGCCGGAACCGTACCCAAATTCATCGATGGCCTCCTTAGCTCTATTCATCACGTATGGATGAGTTGAAAAACCGAGGTAGTCATTCGATGAGAAATTTACGTATTCCTTCCCCCCAAATATTACCCGCGGACCTTGCGGCGAGGCACGATCTCTTATCTCCCTGAGGAGCCCTTTCTCTTTTAAGATCTTGAGTTTTTCTAAAAACATGAGATTATTTTAGCATGCCCTCGCCTGCAGCATAATTTTTTAGGCCAAAAAAGATTAAATCTAAACTTCTGAAAATGCCCTTTTTCCCGCGATAAAAGTCTTGACAATCTTTTTTGCCCTGTGATATGCTTTTTCATCTTTTTTAATTCTTTCAGAAAAGAGGGCGGGGTATGTTAAAAATTGATTTTTCGTTTTGGGTTATGGCGATCAATTTCTTTGCTCTTCTGATTATCATGAACTTCATTTTCTTCAAACCTCTTCTTAAGATCTTCAAAGAAAGAGAAGACACAGTAAGAGGGTCCCTCGATGCAGCTAAGGAAATGAATAACAGAAGAGAAGAAACCATTGCAGGATTGAACAGAGAACTTGCTGAGACAAGGAGCAAGGCAAAAGAGACATTCGAAACACTCAGAGATGAAGGTCTTCAAAGACAAAAGGAAGTTCTTATGAGCGCAGAAGCTGAGGCATCGGCAATACTCGATAAAGCCAGATCGGATATTCGGGCTGAGGTTGAAAGGGCAAGGCAGACATTGAGGACAGAGATTGATAAATTCTCTGATGAAATCGTAAGAAAGCTGGTGAAGGTATGAAAAAAGGCCGTCAGCAGTCAGCAGTCAGCAGTCAGCAGTCTACAACAGTCAACTCCTCATGCGTCACCCGCTACTTTCCACTCATAATTGCATTTTGTATTCTGAGTTTTGCCTTTGCATTTGCAGCCTTTGGGGCGGAAGAAGAGGCGGCTCACGCACCATGGTGGAAAGATTATATGTGGAAGATTATAAACTTTGGAATTCTCGTTATCGTCCTGTATAAATTTGGTAAAAAACCGATTCAGTCAATGCTGAAGCAGAGGACTGAAATGATTGAAAAAACCCTTAAAGAGGCGAGGGAAGCTAAGGAACTTGCAGAGAAGGCGCTTCGTGAAGTGGAGGTACGACTTAAAGAAAAGGATAAGGAGATACAAGAAATTCTCTCTGTAACAAAGCGATCCGGTGAAACGGAACGTGAAAACCTCATACAACAAGGCGACAAACTCAAAGAAAAAATATTAGAGCAGGCAAAAGCAAATATAGCATTTGAGCTCAAGCATGCAAAAGAGGCTATTAAGGCAGAGGCAGCCGAAATTGCGATTGAATTGGCTGAAAAGAAATTAAAAGAAAAATTAACAAAAGAAGAACAGGAAAGGCTTCTCGAAGAATCAATAGCGAAGATAGGGGGTAGTAATTGAAAAGGCTGAAAGAGGCAAAGAAATACGCAAAGGTATTACTTGATACCGTTGGTATTGAAAAGGCACCTCAGGCAATTGCAGAACTCAGTACCATCAATGACCTGATGGTGAAGAACAAAGATTTTAAGAGTCTCCTTGTTAATCCGCAGTTTTCCCTGGCGGAGAGGGAAAAAATAATCAAACAGATTGCAGGCAGAGTGAAACTTTCAGATTATATATTGAAATATATTCTCCACCTCACAGAGATAGTGCTTATCATCAACCTGTCTGAGATTGTCAAAATTGCCGCAAGCCTCTACCTTGAAAGGAAGAAAAGGGCAAAGGCTGTTGTTATGACTCCTGCTAAGATAGGCAAGGCTCAGGAAGATAAACTGCTTGCATCTTTGAAGAAGCTGACAGACAGGGATCTCGACATAGAGTATGTGATGGACCCATCCCTCCTTGGAGGCATTCAGGTCAAGGTTGGGAGCATGATATATGATACGAGCATCAAAGGCCAGTTAAGGCTTTTAAAAAATGAGCTTATAAAGGGGTGAAATTATGGCTATTGAAGGAATTAAGACAGAAGAGATAAGTGAGCTTCTTAAAAAACAGATAACTGATTTCGAAAAGAAGGTTGATGTCAGCGAAGTCGGCATAGTCACCTATGTCGGTGACGGTGTTGTGAAGATCTATGGCCTCGAAAATGTCATGGCTTCAGAACTTCTTGATCTGCCGAACAATATCGTTGGAATGGTCCTGAACCTTGAAGAGGACGCTGTTGGAGCAGTTCTGTTCGGTGAAGACAGACTCGTTAAGGAAGGTGACATTGCGAAGCGTACAGGGAAGATCATGGAAGCGCCTGTTGGTGAAGCACTGATAGGCAGGGTTGTGGATGCCATCGGAAGGCCTATAGATGGGAAAGGTCCGATAGCCACAAAAGAGACAAGAAAAGTGGATGTTGTAGCACCTGGTATCATAAGAAGGCAGCCGGTCAACCAGCCTCTCCAGACAGGCATTAAAGCAATAGATGCCATGATTCCCATTGGAAGGGGACAGAGAGAGCTTATCATCGGTGACCGGCAGATAGGCAAATCCACTATCATGATGGATACAATTATCAATCAGAAAGGCGGAGATGTTGTCTGCATCTATTGTTCCGTCGGTCAAAGAAGGCCTGCTGTTGTCCGCCTGGTGAATACTCTCGAACAATATGGCGCAATGGAACACACTATCGTTGTTGCTGCATCAGCAAGTGAGCCTGCTCCAATGCAATATATAGCACCCTATGTAGCCTGTGCGATGGGCGAGTATTTCAGGGATAAGGGAATGCATGCCCTTATCTGTTACGATGACCTCTCAAAACAGGCCCAGTCTTACAGGCAGCTTTCATTGCTTCTCAGGCGTCCGCCTGCCCGTGAGGCATATCCCGGAGATGTATTTTATCTCCATTCGAGACTCTTAGAGAGGGCTGCGAAGATGTCTGATCAGTATGGTGGCGGTTCTCTCACAGCCCTTCCAGTCATTCAGACCGAGGCTGGAGATATTTCCGGATATATTGCTACCAATGTTATATCCATCACAGATGGACAGATATTCCTTGAGACAGAACTCTTTTACGGTGGTGTAAGACCTGCGATTAATGCCGGTCTTTCGGTCAGCCGTGTTGGTGGAGCTGCACAAACGAAGGCCATGAAACAGATTGCCGGAATGCTCAGGCTCGACCTTGCGCAGTACAGAGAGCTTGCTGCTTTTGCACAATTTGCCTCTGATCTCGACAAGTCAACCCGTGCCCAGCTTGAAAGGGGTAAGAGGATGGTTGAACTCCTGAAGCAGGACCAGTATGTCCCAATGCCAATTGATGATCAGATAATACTCATCTATGCCGGAACACAGGGGTTCCTCGATGACCTGCCGATTGAGTCACTAAAGGCTTTTGAGGAAGGTTTCCTCAGGTATATCAGGGCAGAGAAACAGGATCTCAAGAAGGAATTGAGGGAAAAGATGGCATTGGATGATAACCTTAGGGCAAAGATGACTGAGGCCGTGACAACCTTTAAAAAGTTATTTCAGCCATAAATCAAATGGGAGTAAGAAATGGGAATAAGAGGCATGGAGGATAGATGGCAACCTTAAGAGATATAAGAAAGAAAATAAAGGCCATCCAGAGCACGAAGAAGATTACAAAGGCAATGAAGATGGTGGCTGCTGCAAAGTTGAGGAAGGTCCAGGACAGGATGCTGAATTTCAGACCCTATGCGACAAGCATGCAAACGGTTCTCTATAGCCTCGCAAGGGTCGCAGAGCGGGAGATACACCCTATCCTTGCTGTCAGGCCAAGAAAGACTGTGGAGGTTCTTGTGATGACCTCTGACAGGGGCCTCTGTGGGGCCTTTAATACAAATATCCTGAGGAGTGCAACTCAGTATATTGATTCCTTAAAGAGAGAAGGTTTTGAATTAAGTTTCAGCGCTGTAGGAAGGAAGTCTCGTGATTACTTTCGCCGGAGAAGTTTAACAACGAGGAAATCCTGGGTCGGGCTCTCCGGAAGGATAACTTATACTGATGCTCAGGAGATTGCAACGGATATCATAGAGAATTATACAAATGAGACCATAGATGAGGTTGTTCTCATTTACAATGAGTTTAAGTCCCTTGCAACGCAAAAACTTTCCATTTTGAAGCTTCTCCCGATAGTTGAGATGGAGGCGGGGGGCGCTGCAACTGAACATGCCGCTCTTTATGGTGATTTCCTCTACGAGCCTTCAGCAGAGATTCTCTTCGACAGGTTATTGCCTAAATATATTGAGATTCAGGTTTACCGTGCACTCCTTGAGTCCTCAGCCGCCGAAGAGGCTGCAAGGATGAGTGCCATGGAGAATGCCTCAAAGAACTGTGATGAGCTCATAACCAAGACAACACTTATCGCCAACAAGTTGAGACAGGCAGGCATAACGAAAGACCTGATGGACATTGTCGGTGGTGTCGAGGCACTGAAAGCGAAGTAATAAAGTATCTTTGATAGAGATTTAATTTAGAGAATAGGGGGTTACAAGGTATGGAGAATATAGGAAAAGTTTCGCAGGTCATAAGTGTCGTTGTTGATGTAGAATTCGAAAAGGAGTTACCTGCTATCCTCGATGCCATGAGGATAGATGATCCTGGAGATCCTTCAAAGGGTATCCCGGAGATTCATCTCACCCTTGAGACGGTTGCCCATCTCGGTGAGAATAAGGTGAGGTCTCTCGCAATGGGATCTACAGATGGTCTTGTAAGAGGAATGAAGGTAGTCGACACAGGTTTGCCGATAACAGTTCCGGTGGGGAAACCTGTTCTCGGGAGATTGATAAATGTCTTAGGTGAGCCTATTGATGAGGCAGGTCCTGTAGGGGAGTCTGAACGGTCCCCAATTCATAAAACAGCTCCTGATTTTACAGAGCAGAGAGCAACAACAGAGCAGTTTGAGACAGGGGTTAAGGTTTTTGATCTTTGTGTCCCCTTTGTTAAGGGCGGCAAGATGGGGATGTTTGGAGGTGCCGGCGTCGGCAAGACAGTTATCATTATGGAGATGATCCATAACATAGCAATGAAGCACGGTGGCGTCTCAGTTTTTGCCGGGGTTGGTGAAAGGACAAGGGAGGGGAATGACCTCTACCTTGAAATGAAACATTCCGGGGTTCTTCCAAACGTTGCACTTGTCTATGGACAGATGAATGAAACCCCTGGTGTGAGGTTAAGAGTGGGACTTAGTGCCCTTACCGTAGCAGAGCACTTCAGGGACCAAGGTCAGGATGTTCTCGTCTTCGTAGACAACATCTTTAGATATACGCTCGCAGGAGCAGAGGTCTCGGCCCTCCTTGGAAGGATGCCTTCAGCAGTTGGTTATCAGCCTACCCTGGGAACGGACATGGGAGCCCTTCAGGAGAGGATTACTACTACCACTAAAGGTTCTATTACTTCCATGCAGGCTGTCTATGTCCCTGCAGATGACCTCACAGACCCTGCCATTGTGGCAGCCTTTACCCACCTTGACGGAACTGTCGTTCTTTCAAGGCAGATCGTAGAACTCGGCATTTACCCCGGTGTTGACCCTCTGGATTCCGCATCGAGACTCCTTGATCCGAAAATCCTTGGAGAAGAACATTATAGTGTTGCCAGAGGTGTTCAAAATATACTCCAAAGATACAAGGAACTTCAGGACATCATAGCAATCCTCGGCATAGAAGAGCTTTCCGAAGATGATAAGCTCGTCGTTGCAAGGGCAAGGAAACTCCAGAGATTCCTTAGCCAACCTTTCTCTGTTGCAGAAACCTTTACAGGCACACCCGGTAAATACGTCAAAATCGAAGATACGATAAAAGGGTTCAAGGCAATATTGGATGGGAAATATGATGATATGCCCGAGCAGGCATTTTATATGATAGGTCCGATAGAAGAGGCCGAAGAAAAGGCTAAAAAACTCGGCTGGAGTAGACAGATATAATTTTAGGGCAAAACGAGGGATATTAAATATGGAAAACAAGGTAAAACTGGAAGTCGTGACACCCTATGGTCTTATTCTCAATGAAGACGTGGATGAAGTTACCGCTGCAGGAAGTGAAGGGGAATTTGGTGTTCTGCCCGGTCATGCACCGTTTGTTACCACCCTGAAAGTGGGGATGCTTACATATAAGAAGGGCAGCGAAGTGAGCTATATCTTCGTGAATAGCGGATATGCTGATGTTGGGCCTGATAAGGTTGTCGTTCTTGCAGATAGCGCTGAGAAGTCAGAGTACATAGATGTGGAAAGGGCTAAAGCAGCAATGAAGCGCGCTGAGGAGAGACTGAAGAAAATGGAAGAGATCGACTTTGCAAGAGCAGAATCATCTCTTGAAAGGGCATCGGTAAGGGTACAGATAGCGGAAAGGAAAACTCTCCGATAAGCTTCAGTATGCTTTGAGAATTTAGAAGGCCATGCAAAAGCATGGCCTTTTTCGTTAAAAAGAAGAACCGAGTTCGAATTTATGGACGTCACCCTTGACAGCATAAGCAATATAAAGTTATTTCAGTCAAAGAAGGGATACCGGTTTTCAGTAGATGCCCTTCTCCTCTCCGATTTTGTGAATCTTAAAAAAGTAAGAAAGATAGGTGACCTCGGGGCGGGGTCAGGTATTGTGGGAATTCTTCTGGCAAAAAAATATCCCGATGCAAGAGTTACTCTCTTTGAAATTCAGGACAGCCTCGCCGCACTCGCCGAAAAGAATGTTTCACTGAATAATCTGAGAGACAGGGTTACGGTAATGAAGGCGGATATAAAAGGGCTAAGACTTTTCGATTCGTCATTTGTTGTTCCCCACTCATTTGACCTCCTTGTGTCAAATCCTCCCTTCAGAAGGCTGAAGAGCGGACGTATCAGTGAAGGGGAGGAGAAGGCAATTGCAAGACATGAGATAAAACTCGGCCTCCATGACCTCATTGATGCAGCATCCTGTCTTCTGAAAGCAAAAGGCAGGCTCTGTATTGTTTATCATCCCTCGAGGCTTATGGAGCTGTTAGACATCTTGAAAAAGAAAAGGTTGGAGGTAAAGAGGTTGAGATTTGTGCATTCCAACATATCATCAGAGGCGAAGATGATCCTCATAGAAGCTGCTCAGGGAGGAAGGAGCGGTGTAAAGGTTGATAAGCCGCTCTATATTTACAGGGATGACGGCAGCTACACTGATGAGGTGATGGAGATATGCAATCCATAATTCATTGCTGAAACAAAAACAAGAAAGATATAAATTTTTTATTTATTGATTTACATAATTTATATCCTTCTGCATCGTTTTTATGTATAATATGAAAAATTTTTTAGAAAGGAGGAGATGTATGAAAGGACTCAAGTTTTTAGGTATCTTGATACTCTTGCTCGCCCTGCCTGCTGTTGCATCTGCGTATGGAGGTCATGATGGTCTCAACTGTACCGGTTGCCATGGTATCCACAATGCCAAAGGTGAGATTATATTTGCGGTTGAGCCGAACAAGAAGGCAATTAATCCAAAGACTAAACAGCCTTACACAGGCACAACTGCTCTCTGCCTTGGCTGTCACGAAACCGTGGAAAAAGGCGGTCTCGGAATACTGCCGGTTTCAGCCGTGCACAGTCATCCCTATGACGTTACACCGAGTACAAAAGTTGCCAATGTACCAGCAGTCTTTTTGAGAGATGGAAAGTTGGAGTGTGTTGGCTGTCACGACCCTCATCCATCAAATCCATACTTCCAGTATCTAAGAGTAGATCCTGGAGCAAAAGGTGCTAAGATGGCTGAATTCTGCGCATTGTGTCATGCGTCAAAGGCAGCTCCAACGGATGCTGCGAAGATGAAGGTATTCGATAGCATGGACGAAAGAAAGTACACCCCTGCTGCAGCACCAGCAGCACCAAAGGCACCAGCAGCACCAATGAAAAAGTAATTGAATGAAGTTACATTAGTCATCAGTCACTGGTCATGGATGTCTCATAGACCAGTGACCAGTGACTGATAATTTTGTGGACCTGCTTAACAATTTCCTCATCTACCTTTCAGTGGAGAAAGGTCTCTCAAGAAATACGATTGAGTCATATTCGATTGACCTCAGAAAATTTCAAAAGTTCCTGTTATCGAGGGACAAAGGATTTGCCTCATTTTCGAGAGTCGATATCGTTGATTTCATCGAAAGACTCAGAGCTGAGAGCTACGCGATTTCGAGCATCTGCAGATTTATTTCTTCAATAAAGTGTTTGTGCAAATATCTCATGATTCAGAATCTCATTCAGGAGGACCCTTCAGAAACCCTGCAGGCGCCAAAGAGGTGGGAGAGGCTCCCAAAAGCGTTAAGCATCTCTGACGTCAGGTCTTTCCTTGAATTGAGCTCATCGCCGACCAAACCAACCATGATCAGAGACGCTGTAATGCTTGAACTTCTCTACTCGTCAGGTCTGCGCGTGAGTGAGCTGGTCTCTCTCAAACTTGATGATATTCATTTGGACGCCGGCTTTCTGAGGGTTTTGGGAAAGGGTTCAAAGGAAAGGATCGTACCTGTCAATACGAGGGCAATAGAGAAGTTGAAAGCGTACATGAACCGGCAGAGACTGGAGATTCTGAAGAAGAGGCTTTCGACATATCTTTTTATCACAGGGAGAGGAAAGCCTATGACAAGACAGCGTTTCTGGCAGGCGATAAAGACCCTCGGCAGAAAAAGTGGTATTAAGCTTTCACCACATACGTTAAGACATTCTTTTGCAACACACCTCCTTGAGGGCGGAGCAGATCTCAGGTCAGTTCAGAAAATGCTCGGTCACTCTGACATATCAACTACCCAAATTTATACGAAGGTAACAACGGAGAGAATAAAGAAAGTCTATACAAAACACCATCCAAGAGCCTGAACAAGTCTGCCGAGTTTACACAGTTTATTTAGTTGAAACGATTCAGAAAAACCGTGTAAACTTTGTAAACCATGCAAACCAAGTAAACTGTATCAACTATGTAAACTAAGCAAACGGTGTAAACCGTGCAAACTGACTGAATTTGATGTGGAGGTATACATGCCTGACAAACTGAGTGTTGATGAGCTTTATAAATGCTGTGAGCCGAATATCTTTGCCTTCGATACGACTGATGACCTGCCGGTCTTTTCGGGAACGATAGGTCAGGAAAGGGCCTTAGATGCGCTTGACTTTGGTCTGAGTCTCGAAAGTACGGGGTTTAATATATTCCTTCTTGGTGAGAATGGCACCGGCAGGATAACTACGATCAAATCAATCCTTACCCAAAAGGCAGGCAGTGAACCTGTTCCTCCTGACTGGTGCTATGTTTATAATTTTAGAGATCCCGACGCTCCCATAGCTATTTCTCTTGAACCAGGAGAAGCCTCGGTGTTTCAAAAAGATATGGAAGATCTCATTAAAACACTGAAAGTCGAAATTCCGAAGGTCTTTGAATCTAAAGAGTATGAGAAGCAGAAGAATAAAATAACAGAGGATGCTCAGAAGAAACAGAGAGAGATTTTCTCCAGCCTGGAAGAAGAGGCTGAAGCGAAAGGTTTTTCCGTGAGAAAGACCGTCAGCGGCCTTATGATCATGCCTGTGAAGAAAACGGGAGAACCGCTGACAGAAGAAGAGTATGAATCAACAGACGAGAAGACAAGGAAAAAGATAGATGAGATAGGAAAGAGCCTTCAGGAAAAGCTGAATGATGCGGTGCGTATCATAAGAGAAGCTGAGAAATCGGTCAAAGAACAGATTGTAAAACTTGAGAAGGAGGCTGCCCTCTCGGCGGTAGGCCACCTCATTGATGAACTGAAAGGCACGTACAAAAAGTATGAGAAAATCATTTCTTATCTCTATGATGTGAAAGAGAGTATCCTGGAAAATCTCGATGAATTCAAGGTTCAGGAAGAGCAGGCTCCTGCTTTGCCCTTTATGAGGCTTCCAAAGACCGAGCCCACCTTTACTCGATATGCGGTCAATGTCGTCGTAAACAATAAGGATTGTAAAGGCGCCCCATGTATATTTGAAAGCAACCCGACGTATTTCAACATTTTCGGGAGGGTTGAGCATAAATTTCAGTATGGTGTTGCGATAACAGATTTTTCGATGATCAAGGGAGGATCACTGCATAAGGCAAATGGAGGTTATATCGTCATCGAAGCCCTTGACCTCTTGAGAAACATCTTTGCTTATGATGCATTGAAAAGGGCGATTCACAATAAAGAGGTAAAGATAGAGGATGTCTGGGAGCAGTACCGGGCGGTTTCGACAACGACCTTAAAACCTGAAGCCATACCTCTTGATGTTAAGGTTATTCTCGTAGGTAATCCCCGTCTCTATTATTTACTCTATAACGTCGATGAAGAGTATCGAGAACTCTTTAAAGTTAAGGCCGATTTTGACAGCAGGATGAACAGGACTGACGAAAATATGCATAAATATGCATCGTTTGTTGCCAAGCGTTGCAAGGAAGAAAGCCTCCTTCCTTTTGACCGAACAGGTGTGGCAAAGGTCATTGAGGTTGGATCAAGGCTCGCAGAACAGCAAAATAAATTGACTTCGAGGTTCAGTGAAGTCGCCGATATTATAAGAGAGGCGAGCTACTGGGCATCAAAATCCAAAAGCAAAATCGTGACCGAAGACCATGTCCAGAAGGCTGTAGATGAGAAAATATACAGGACAAACAGGATTGAAGAGCGCTTGAGGGAAATGATCCTGGAAGGTACCCTCATTGTTGACACGGAGGGAGACAAGGTTGGGCAGGTGAATGGCCTTGCTGTGCTCGATCTGGGTGACTACAGCTTTGGAAAACCTTCGAGGATAACGGCAAAGACTTATGCCGGCAAGGCCGGGGTCGTGAATATCGAAAGAGAGACAAAGATGAGCGGCAAGATACATGAAAAGGCAATCCTCATACTGTCAAACTATCTCGGCAGTACATATGCGACGAAAAAGCCGATCAGCCTCTCAGCTTCTCTTACCTTTGAACAGCTTTATGAAATGATAGAAGGAGACAGCGCAACCTGCGCAGAGTTGTATGCGCTCCTGAGCAGTATTGCGAATGTTCCCCTCAAGCAGAGCATCGCTGTTACAGGCTCGATGGACCAAAACGGTGATGTGCAACCTGTTGGCGGCATCAATGAGAAGATTGAAGGCTTCTTTGACCTTTGTCAGTTCCGCACTCTCGATGGGAATCAGGGGGTAATCATACCCAGAAGGAATATCAAGCATCTGATGATAAAGAAGGATGTGGTTGGCGCTGTCAAGGAAGGAAAATTCAGTATTTATCCCATAGACAGGGTTGAAGAAGGGCTTGAGATCCTCACAGGTCTGCCTGCAGGCACTCTCAGAGAAGACGGGACATACCCTGAGGGAACGATCAATTATCTTATTGTAAAGCGTCTCACGGAGATTTCAGCGGCAGTGAAGGATAAGAAGGAAGAAGAAAAAGAAGAGAAAGAAAAAGATTAATGCAATCCCGTCCACAGGGAAGTCTTAAGAACGACAAAAAGACAAACCAAAGAGCTTAATAATTTGCCATATATTTATAGTGCAAAATATTTTCTTATGAGTTAATTAGTTTTTACAATTTGACATTTCCCAAAGATAGATTCTATCATGCCTCTATTTGAAAGACGATTCAAGAAGCTTTTTAGTTAACTGCTCTTTTGATAAACCCTGAACTTTCCTGAAAGGGGCGGGGAAGTAGCGTTCCATAAGGCAATAGATGGCCGAGCTGCCGAAGGACAACCTTTTGGCAAGCTCGGCTTTTTTGTTGGAAAAGATGTTTTTATCCATGAGAAGAAAGGAGGAACAACATAAGCAGAAAAATATATTTCTCAGTTAAAAAATTATCGGTCATTTTTTTTGAATCTGTAATCAATCTGTAACTTTCTGTATGGTAATGTTTGAACCAGAAAAGATCGTATTGCTAATTTGTAGATAGCTAATTTTGCAACGACGCCCAAAGCCTCCGTAAGAGGGGCACGGGAAGCGGTGAATTAAGGTTGGAGGTGAAGCCGATAGGCCGCTGGTTGTGCGTAGCTGATAGCTGTTATTTTGGGCCGAACTGCCAGAGGATGAACCTTTTGGTCAGTCCGGCCTTTTTTTGTGGCTGAAAGGAGGTGAGGAGTAGTAATGAACGAGGGAAATTTGCATCAGGAAATTTTCAGAGTAGCGTACGACATCTATGAGAGAAACGGTCGGATAGAAGGACGTGACTTGGATCATTGGCTTGAAGCAGAGAAAATAGTGAGAACTTTAAGGGAAATTGCAGGGGATGACGGCAAAAAACTTATTTCTGTCAATATCCCGAGGGCAAGAAGTGACGAAGACGGTGAATATTCAAAGTGGATGCTTAAGTTCTTAAAAAGGTGATGCTTGTAACGAACACAAGATGGTAGAGATTGAAATGAAGAAATCGTGAGAATAAATTTGCTGACCCGAAAGCAATCGATTAACACTTACGCACTCTTAACAAGAAACAAAGGGAGATAAAAGGAAGGGACGACGGGAATGAAAGATATTAAAGTTGTTAGCTGTAAACCCAAAAAGTGGATGATTGAGTTATCATTTTCAGGAGGCAGCTCCATTAGAAAAATTTTTGCCGTAGCATTTCTATTGATACTTCTTTGTCCTATAGCGCAGGCAGAAAGCCTGTTTGTCATGGGGTGGGATGGCGCAGGTCTTAACAATGTAGTGCCATTACTGGAACAGGGGAAACTACCTAATCTCAAATCGCTAATCGATAATGGCGG
>JBGPPR010000003.1:0-17662 GCA_041488675.1 Thermodesulfovibrionia bacterium | reverse complement strand
TTCATGTGACAGCTTTGGAGCATTGATCCTGTTGCTGGTCGCCTTTGTGGGGCTCGCTGCTGCCGTTTTTTCATGGGGGTACATGGCGAAATTTGTTGATCCCGGGGATGACAGGAAAATGCGGCGTTATTATGTTTTGTATAACCTCTTTTTACTTTCAATGCAGGCTGTTCCTATTCTCTCACAGGTGGCCCTTGTGTGGATTGCCGTTGAACTGACCACACTTCTCTCGGTCTTCCTGGTGAGCTTTGAACAAACACCCGAGGCGCTTGAGGCAGCGTGGAAATACGTTGTCCTCACCTGTATGGGCGCAGCTTTTGCCCTCTTCGGCATACTGGTTCTCTATTGGGGGATGAGTATTGGCGCCGACTATCCATTCACATGGACCGGGCTGATCATTGCATCGCCGAAGATTTCGCCGGCATTCCTGAATACCGCCTTTTTCTTTATTTTAATCGGCTTTGGCACAAAGGTCGGCCTTGTTCCCTTGCATACATGGCTTCCTGACGCCCACAGTCAGGCCCCATCGCCTATATGCGCCCTCTTATCAGGAATAGAAACCACCGCAGTTCTCTATGCCATCATGAGACTTTTGCCCATGTTTCAGAATGGTTCTGCTTCCTATGCAAGCATGTGGTTTGTGATCTTCGGCCTCATCTCTGTGGGCGTAGCAGCTTTTCTGCTTATCCAGACAAAGGATTATAAACGCCTTTTCGCTTTTTCCACCGTTGAACATATGGGCATAATCCTGGTTGCCGCCGGGCTTGGAGGTCATGCTGCGCATTTCGGCGCGACCTTGCAAATTGTCAGCCATACCGTCACCAAGTCGTTCTGTTTCTTTGCGGCCGGCGCCACCTTGCTCGCGACGGGAAGCAGGGAAATTGCTTCAGTCCGCGGCCTCATACGTACATCTCCTTCAACAGGCGTCTTCCTTACCATCGGTGGGCTGGCAATTTCCGGAGCGCCCCCCTTTGCGGTTTTTTTGAGTGAATTTTCTATCTTGAAGGCGGGGATTGCAAGCGGACAATATATCGTAACCGGGCTTTTGGCCCTTTTTATTGTTATCGCTTTTTTTGGAATCATGTTTCAGATTAACCGGATGGTCTTCGGAAAACCATCAACAGTCTCCAGTAAGGCCGCTGTGCCCATGACCTGCATCATTACCCTGATCTTAATGGTGATTCCTGTAATTTTATTTGGTCTTTATATTCCAGAGACTCTGCTGAGACTTCTTCATCTTGCAGCTTCTTCTCTATGGAGGTGAAAATGATTGAACTAAACGGAAATAACACTTTAATTTTTTCGGATCTTCCTGAGGTTATTGCAAAGCGCTGGCACGGGCAAGTAAGAGCGAGCCTCGATGTCAAAGAATTTCTGTGTCTGATCGAATGCGAAGCGTCTCATGTGCCGGATCTTTGTAACTGGCTTTTTTCAGAATTGGGTTACAGCCTTGCCAGTTTAATTATTGAGGAACTTCCTTCCTACTGGTTGCTCAGGTATGTCTTTTATGGAGAACCGGGCAGCGGGCAGATCCACGTATCTTTACAATCAAGCAAATCAGAGAAAACGATTCCGAGCATCAGCCGGTTTGTCCATACTGCAGACTGGTTCGAACGAGAGGCAGAAGACCTTTTCGGGCTTGTTTTCGAAGGACACCCCCGCCTTGGAGATTTTGTTCTCCACGAGGAATGGCCGGAAGGTGTCAACCCGATGCGAACGGCCTTCGATGCCTCGTGTCCATATATCCATCGTGAATTGGACCCTGATTGGCGCCCCCATCGTATCGTTAAAGCCCCTGGAGCTTTTATGATGCCGATTGGCCCGGTTTTTTCCGATGCAGCCGAATCAGCGCATTTTCTTCTTGAGACAGTAGGGGAAGACGTTATCCGTACCATCCCCCGTTTCTTTTATAAATACCGTGGCGTTGAAAAGATAGCGGAAGGTAGATCAATCGGTCGAGCCCTTCTTCTGTCCGAGCGCTTTTCTGGGACATCCGCTTTCGCTCACTCCCTCGCCTTTTGTCAGGCCATCGAAAAGATTTTTAGAATTGACGTATCCGTGCGAGTGAGAGCGCTTCGCATTATCTTAGCCGAACTGGAACGCCTGCGCCATCATATCGCAGCCATAGCAGCGATATGCAATTCCACAGCTTTCGCTGTCGCTACCAGCCAGGCGAGCATTCTTGAAGAGGAGGCGCTCAGACTTACTTGCACTTTAACGGGGCACCGCTACCTTTTCGGCCTGAATGCGCCGGGTGGCTTATCTATGGATTTCAGTGAACAAGCGTTCCGGTCGCTCGCTGATGCAGTCTATAAACTTTTCAATAAATTATCTGAGTTAAAGGAAATGCTTCGTTTTTCCAGCAGTTTTCTCGACCGGCTGGAGGAGGTAGGGATTGTTTCCAGGGAACTCGCTTTTGCTTATGGCTTGGTGGGGCCTATTGCAAGGGCTTCCGGCATAACGCGTGATCTGCGAAAGGTCTTGCCTTACTCAGACTATGAGAATATTGCTTTTGATGTTCCAAGCGAACAGGAAGGCGATGGTTATGCGCGTCTCAGACTCCTCTTCAGCGAAGCAGAGCAGTCGATAAACATCATCAGAAAGGTTGCCCTATCCATGCCGGAGGGCGAAGTTACTCCTCCCCGATTTGAAGTCACGCCCGGTTCAGCACTTGGGTGGGCTGAGGCGCCGAGAGGAGCAACATTCCACTGGGTGAGGATCAGAGGGGACGGCCGGGTGGGAAGATACCGATTGACCACGCCATCCTTCACGAACTGGCACGGGTTTCATCTGGCGTCCGAGGATTTTGCCTTTCAGGACTTTCCGATAATAATGGCCACATTCGGGCTCTCAAATGCCGAATGTGATCGGTAGGAATAATAGATATGTTTAAATGGGTTTTGAAAGGACTTAAGACAGGAATCGTGACAACACTCTATCCTGACAAAGATGAGTCAGCTCCCGGGGCCTCGCCGGGATTACCTGTAGGACAAAAGGACAACAAGGAGGAAGTCTTATCGGTGGTCTCTCGCTGTCCGACCGGGGCATTGAGCCGTTATGATCACCAGATCACTGTGGACTACGAACTCTGTGTCCATTGTTTCCGCTGCGTGCGCCGCATAAAGGACCCTATCGACTGGCAAAACGGATATGAGTGGGCGGCATCCACTGCGGAGAGCGCAGCCGGGGGGCATAAACTGGGAAAGGCTTTCCGTCGCTCTCTTCACATCAGGGTTGTCGACGCAGGCGCCTGCGGGGCTTGCTTGAGTGAGATAGAACAGATAAACAAACCGTATTATAATATGCATCGCCTCGGTTTCTTTATCACTCCGACCCCCCGTGACGCCGATGTGCTATTGGTGGCGGGGCCTGTTACCGATCATATGCGAATGCCGCTTAAAAAGGCTTATGATGCAATGCCGACTCCAAAAGGAGTTGTTGCAGTTGGTACCTGTGCACTCTCGGGAGGCGTCTTCGGGCCAAGTTTCGCTTCAGGAGCAGGGGTCTCTGAATTAATCCCTGTCGACATTATGATACCCGGGTGTCCACCGCCACCCCTTGCTATTATTCATGGACTTCTCGTAATGGTGGAACGACGGCGTTCCTCATCACTCACATCCCCGAAATCACAGGCAGAAGGTAGGCATCATGTTTGAAACAAGCAGTCTTTTTATATTGTTCCTGACACTATGTGCAACAGGAACTGCTTTTGCGGTCCTGCTTCCCGACCGACGAAATCCGACTGCCCTCGCATTGATAGCCTCTCTTGAAGCTGCTGTTATTTTATGGGTCAGCGGGTATGTTCTCCTAACCGGACGTGTTTTCCAGATTGACCTTTGGGATATACTCTCTCTTGGAACTATGGTTCTCAGGATGGACGGCCTTTCCGCCTTATTCGTATTCATAACGGGACTGGTGTTCCTGCCCGTTTCAATCTTCTCGGCAGGATATATGAAAAAGTATCTGGGCCGTTACAGCCTGAAGTCCTTCAGTATCTTTTATCACCTTCTCTTTGCGTCTATTGTCCTCCTACTGGTAGCTTCAGATATTCTCTCCTTTCTTCTTACATGGGAAGGCATGTCGATCCTCTCCTATTTGCTCGTAAATTATGAACATGAAAAAGAAAAAAATACCTCATCGGGTTATCTGATGCTGGCCATGAGCGAAGCCGGAACCCTTGCGGCAGCTCTCGCTCTCCTTCTTTTGGCAAGAGGGGCCGGCAGCCTTGATTTTGTATCATTAAGATCGGCATCTACCGTACTTGGAGAAAGCAGTCGTTGGGCAATATTCTTACTTTCATTTTTCGGATTTGGTGTAAAAGCGGGCCTCATCCCGGGCAATGTTTGGCTTCCTCGAGCCCATCCCGCTGCGCCCGGTAATATATCGGCCCTTTTATCCGGCGTAATTCTTAATCTCGGTCTATACGGCATCGTGCGGGTAAATGCCGATATTCTTCCGGTTAGTCAGATTGGGCCGGGGCTAATCACCCTGATTGTCGGAACCATATCTGCTCTTGTGGGTATCCTCTATGCCACAATAAGGAATGATATGAAGAAGATGTTGGCCCATAGTTCGATTGAAAACATGGGCATTATCACCGCCGGACTCGGCGCCGGATTTGTATTCACTGCCTCCGGGTATCCCGTTTTAGCGGGAATTGCCTTCACAGCAGCGCTTTACCACATGATCAATCACTCACTTTACAAAGCCCTACTTTTTCTAAGTGTGGGAGCGGTGGATTCCAGTGTCGGTGACAGAAATATGGATAACCTCGGTGGTCTGATAAAAGTTATGCCTTGGACGGGTCTTTTTTTTCTTGTCGGGGCTTTATCTATCGCATCCCTGCCGCCGTTTAATGGCTTCGTAAGTGAATGGCTGACGCTGCAAACGATGCTACAGAGTGCGGCGCTTGAATCGACGGCGGTAAAAATTGTATTTGCGCTTTGTGGCGCGTCGTTAGCGCTGACGGCGGCCCTGGCGGTAACATGTTTTGTTAAGGCCTTTGCCATGAGTTTTTTGGGAATCGCCAGGTCCGCAAAAGCCGAAAAAGCCATTGAGGTGAAACGTTCCATGATGATTCCTATGGGGATGCTTGCTGTTTCTTGTTTTCTTTTTGGTATCCTTCCCACTTATGTGATTCCAGTTTTGGATCATACTATTTCCCCATTGACACATGAGAGTATCGCGGATGAACTCGTGCCGCCGTTTTTTACGGTTGTCAAAGGTGATCCAAAGTTTAGCGACGCCTTTGTATCCGAGTTCCATGACCTGGGAGCCCAGACCGGTCGCGATATTCTACCCGGTCGGGGTTTAGTTGTTTTGCATAGAGGCACGGAACGAAATCCCGTGGTCTTTGCTATGTCAACTTCTTATACCGTCGTCATGCTGGCATTGCTTTTGGGCGGGACCTTCATTCTGGTCCGGGTACTGACGAAGTCCAGAACGGTGACGAAAAAGCCTGCCTGGGACGGGGGAGTGCGCAGGTTACTTCCTGAGATGACTTACACCGCCACGGGTTTCTCAAATCCCGTGCGTGTCATTTTTGAGGCGATCTTTCGCTCCTCAATGTTTGATGATAAGAAAGAAACGATTGCTGTGCATTTCCGTACTGCCATCGGGAACGAACGTAAGGAAGTTCATATCATGGATCGATCGGTCTTTCAGCCTATTTTAAAAGGGATTCGATCAATCGCATCATTGCTCGGGCGTATGCACACCGGGAGCGTAAACATCTATGCTGCTTACGTTCTGATTAGCCTGGTTGTCGTACTTATCATTCAGGCGCTTTTGTAACTTTGCTGAAAGAGCAAAAATATAACGAAAGGAAACACTGATTCAAATATAGCAAAAGGTTACTTCATAATTTTTAAAAGAGATTTATAGAACGATGGGGTTCGTTCTTTTAAATGTCATGCTTAATCAGGACTGATAACTCCTACTGGTAAATATCGGTGAGATCGACTTGATCAAGTCATATATAAGCGGAATTCAAGGAATACGGCTAATGTCATCAGGTTAATAATTTTATAAATGATTATGAGGAGGACAATTTAATGACGAAGAAAGCAGTCAAAAAGTATGTTTACTTTTTCGGTGGCGGAAAGGCTGACGGCAAGGGGGACATGAAAGACCTTCTCGGTGGAAAGGGTGCCGGACTTGCGGAAATGACGAACCTGAAGATTCCTGTCCCCGGAGGTTTTACTGTTACGACCGAAGCGTGCAATGAATATTTTATGGCCGGTAAGAAATACCCGCCCGGTATGTGGGAACAGGTGGTCGAGAATCTTAAAAAGGTGGAGAAGGTGATGGATATGAAGTTAGGCGACCCTGTTAATCCACTCCTTGTTTCGGTCCGTTCGGGCTCAAAATTTTCGATGCCCGGTATGCTGGATACAGTACTCAACCTTGGCCTGAATGAGGCGACACTGAATGCATTGATAAGAAAGACCGGAAACAAACGCTTCGCATATGATGCATTCAGACGGCTGATTAACATGTTCGGAAGTATTGTTATGGGGATCGACAGGCAAAAGTTCGAAAAAGCCCTTGAAGAAATGAAGGAGAAGAAGGGAGTTCGTCTGGATACGGAACTCACCACTGAAGACCTGCAAGAGCTTGTCGGAGAATTCAAGGTTATTTACAAAAAAAATACGGGAGAGGACTTCCCTGCCGATCCTTTGGAACAGCTTAGCAAGGCCATAAATGCGGTCTTTGGCTCATGGTTTGGTGACAGGGCAGTGAAGTACAGGAAGTTGAATGAAATTCCCGATAATCTTGGAACTGCGTGCAATATCCAGTCAATGGTCTTCGGAAATCTGGGAAATGGTTCGGGAACCGGAGTGGGTTTTACAAGAGATCCATCTACGGGACAGAAGAAGTTTTTTGCGGAATGCCTCATAAATGCACAGGGTGAAGATGTGGTGGCGGGAATCAGAACTCCGCTCCGCATAGAAGAGCTAAGAAAGAGACTTCCAAAGGCTTACAACGAACTGAACACGATATACAAAAAGCTGGAAAAACATTATAAAGACATGCTTGATATCGAATTTACCGTCCAGGAAGGCAAACTCTATATGCTCCAGACCAGGGTCGGGAAGAGGACCGCTGCTGCAGCCCTTAAAATAGCGATTGATATGGTCAAAGAAAAATTGATCGATAAGAAAACGGCCATCTTGAGAATTGACCCGCAACAGCTTGATCAGCTTCTCCATCCCATGATTGATCCAAAGGCAAAGATTAAGGTGATTGCCAAAGGTCTTCCGGCATCGCCCGGCACCGCGGTGGGGAAAGTAGTATTTACCGCAGAAGATGCGGAAAAGGCAGCGGAGAAAGGAGAAAAGGTTATCCTTGTCAGGACGGAAACCTCTCCTGAGGATATCGGGGGCATGAATGCGGCACAGGGAATTCTGACGGCGCGAGGTGGTATGACCTCACACGCAGCTGTTGTCGCAAGGGGTATGGGAAAATGCTGTATTGCAGGCTGCGGTGGTATAAATATCAGCGAAATACAAAAGTATTTTACCGTGACTGACCTTGTTATCAAGGAGGGCGATTATCTGACACTTAACGGTACGACAGGGGAAGTCATCCTCGGTGAGGCGCGACTGGTAAGACCGGAGCTTACCAGCGATTTCGGAACATTCATGAAATGGGTGGATGAGTTTAGGAAACTTGGTGTCAGAACGAATGCAGATACACCTCACGATTCGGAGGTGGCCAGGAAGTTCGGCGCTGAGGGGATCGGTCTTTGCAGGACAGAACATATGTTTTTTGCTCCCGAAAGGATTAGTGCCGTAAGGGAGATGATACTGGCTGACGACACCGAGGGGAGGAAAAAAGCGCTAACCAAGCTCCTTCCGATGCAGAAAGGCGATTTTATTGAGATATTCAGAGTGATGAAGGGGCTACCCGTTACCATACGTCTTCTCGATCCCCCGCTCCATGAATTCCTGCCCCACACGGATGAGGAGTTGAGGGCTTTAGCTTCCTCGATGGAGGTTCCCGTCGAAAAGTTAAAGGCAAGGAATAAGGCTTTACATGAATTCAACCCGATGCTCGGTCACAGGGGTTGCAGACTCGGCATATCATACCCCGAGATTTATGAGATGCAGGTAAGGGCGATCATGGAAGCCGCATGTGAGCTGTCGAAGCAGAAGGTCAAAGTGATACCGGAGATTATGATCCCCCTCGTCGGCCATGTGGCGGAACTGAAATTGATGAGAGAGCTTACCGTTAAGGTAGTAGAAGAGGTTCAGGCTTACTACAAAACGAAAGTCCTTTATACGGTCGGAACGATGATAGAACTTCCAAGGGCTTGCATAACTTCCGATGAGATAGCGGCAGAGGCGGATTTTTATTCATTCGGTACGAATGATCTTACGCAAACGACTTTCGGACTTTCAAGGGATGATGCCGGCAGATTCCTTCCCTTTTATATTGAGAAAGGAATACTCGAAAACGATCCTTTCATAACAATAGATCAGAACGGCATAGGGGCTATGATGAAGATCGGCGTAGATAAGGGAAGAAAGGTCAAGAAAAAGCTGAAAATGGGTATCTGCGGAGAACATGGCGGAGATCCGAAGTCCGTCGAGTTTTGCCATAAGATAGGACTCGACTACGTTAGTTGTTCGCCTTACAGAGTTCCCATTGCGAGATTAGCAGCGGCCCAGGCCACTCTTAAGGAGAAAACAAAAAAGGATCTGAGTAAAACAACCGTATAAAAAATCCATTGCTCGGTAAGCACTTGTTTTCCTTTTCTCTGAGGAGACTTTGCGAGACCTCCTATCTTAACCTGAAAGGCAGCGGATAATAGAGCTTAATGGAAAACGTCAAAATTGACTTCTTAAAGGATATATAGCTTTTTCCCGGGCTCAATGAACAGGGATAGTGGTAAGGTTAGTTAGAGCTTCGCACAGGAGTTCAGACAGGACATGAAGTTGAAACTATAGTGCATTATGCAAAGGAAGGCGTCGGCTCCGTTTATGAACACAATACCGATGTTGCCTATCAGTATCTGCCGAAATCCAATGCCGCACTTTTTCTCCTTTCTGTGGACCAGCCCGGGAGCAAGGCTGAACTATATTTTTTGAAGGATGTGCGGGAATACTCGAATATCATCGGCAATAGAAAAAGGCATGAGCCGTAAAGAAAACGGAGAAAAGGCGGTAGAAGATAGGAAAGCTGTGCTCATGGAGAATGAGAAGAAGATGAATGAAGTCAAGGAAAGACTGATTCAAATATAGCAAAAGGTTTTTCATAAAAGTATAAGCAAAATCTTTGGAACGATGGAGTTCGTTCTTTTAAATGTCCTGCTTAATCAGGACTGATAACTCCTACTGGTAAATATCGGTAGGAGTTTTTTATTGAAAGATACTCTATGAGTGAACTTATTGGCAGAGACAATGAAATCGGCTTAATCAAGTCATATATCAAAAAAATGAAGTCCTTTCATATCTATGGGCCGGAAGGGGCCGGCAAGACTGCAATTCTTGAATATATCTATCAAAATTGGGCGGACATGAACACTTCATTAATCCCTATTTTCTGTAGAGCCAGCCGGACGTTGAAAGAAATCCTTCTGCCCATTGCAGGAGTTCTGTTGCAGCGTTCACGCAGCCTTGAGAACATAGACAAGTTTAAAAGAATTAAAGAGATTTACCGTCAGAGCGACCTGAAAGAGGTGAATTCAAGGGAACTAAAAAATATGATATTCAACAATATCGGATACAAGAAATTCTGCATAATACTCGACCACCTTGATTGTGTCACACCCAGAATTAACACATTTTTGACTCCGTTAAAAGACCGTGCCGTGACGATTACTGCAAGCGGACAGAGCTGGGATATTGTTGATTACCATTTTTTTGCACGCCTTGATTACTGCCTCTGGCTTTTGCCGAAAGTGCAGATAAAAAATCTGTCGAGACATGATGCATTCTTATTGATGAAGCAGACCGTAGGCGATACCTTCACTTTGTGTGGGACACTATTTTCGAAGACATATCACATTACAAATGGTAATCCGGAATTGACGAAGAAAATCCTTGCTAAAGCTGTTTTGCCGAAATATCTTACTGACGGTCGTGTGAACCTGAAATTGATCATGATTGATCTCCAGATGGAGAAGGCTGAAAGAAATAGGACATTAAAAGCGATAAGAGGGACTTCAGATGATTGAGGATGAAATTATAAAGGAGATGTCGGCTATTCCTCACAGATGCTATATCTGCGAATGTCTTGATAACTTTGAATTCATGTCTATGGCAAGGCTCCAACATCAAATAACTGTGGATGCTCATATAAAATCCGAACTCATCAATAGGGGGTTCTGTAATCACCATTTTTGGGCCATCGCCTCTCTGACTTCCCACAAGACAGCAGCTGCCATAGGCATAATGATGTTCCTTGAAAATAACAACTTCCCAGCCAGGGGTTGTTTGATATGCGAGTGCTCAACAGCAAAGGAGAGCGAGCTTTTGAATGAGTTCATGAAAGAAGTAACAGAAGCAGCCGTTAATAAAGTTCAGCAATTTGAGAAAAGTCTCTGCAATTCACATTTCAGCCTCATAATGAGCCGTCTGGATGCAAATGTCGCTGAATACCTTTCCGGGATACAGAGGGATCATACCGAAAAATTAGTCAGGGAATTGAAAAGCTTTGAGGAAAAGAACAGGTTTGATCAAAGCAAAGAGGAAAAGACCTCTTGGTGGAGGGCGGTAGAAAATTTGGTCGGCAGAAAAGGCATGACGTGTAGATGGGAAGATTTGAAGCTATAAGTCTTGTAAAAGAATATCGTAAAGCCAAAGTCGTCGATGGGATAGATCTGAAGGCAAATACAGGCGAGGTGATCGGTCTTCTTGGTCCAAACGGCGCAGGTAAAACCACGGTCTTCTCCATTATGGCCGGACTTATCAAGCCTGATTCTGGGATAATAATGCTTGACGGTAAAGACATCACCCGGCTGCCAATGCATATGAGAGGGAGAATGGGCATAAGTTATCTGCCGCAAGAGCCCTCTATTTTCAGAGGGCTCTCTGTAGAAGACAATATTAGAGCAATTCTTGAAATAGTATACAAATCTAAGAATGAAATAGACTCAAGGCTCCATAGTCTTTTGGATGAGCTTAATATCTCACATATTGCCAAGAAACGGGCAACCGCTATATCCGGCGGGGAAAGAAGAAGAGCTGAGATAACAAGGACACTTGCTACAAATCCATCGTTTATTTTATTTGATGAGCCGTTTGCCGGAATTGATCCAATAAGTATTACTGAACTTCAGAAGATAATTGTCGGATTTAAAAACAAAGGGATTGGAATTTTACTTTCGGATCATAACGTGCGTGATGCCCTTTCGATCGTGGACAGGGCTTATGTTATCCATAAGGGAAAGGTTATTGTATCAGGCAGTCCTGAGTATATTACCGGCCATGAACTGGCAAAGGAAGTATTTTTTGGTGAAGATTTTAGTATCTGAAAAAGAAGCTTAGCTTGAAGTCTGGAGACAGGATAAATGAAAATGTTGAAAAGATTGAAGGATAGTTATCTCCTGAAGCGACGGATAGAGGAGCTTGAGGCGTCCATACGAAGCAAAGACGAACTCATTCAGAGGCTTGAAAAGGAAAATGCGTCTCTTCAAGAGAGGTTGAGAAAATTCGTTTTCGAATATCGTGACATCGACGGTAAGATCGCAGGGATGAATTATAGACTCTATGAGCTGACGCGTGAGAATAAGATACTGACGCTAAACCTTGTTGGAGCAAGGGCACAGAGGGATGGAATGCATAGATGGATCGAGAAGATCAAGGAACAGGTGTATGGCAGCAGCGACAAGTGATAAATATGCGCTCTATCTTTTACACCTCCTTATCGGAGTGATGAACGAGGAAATGAATGAACTCACAAGATACGGAATTCCTCCAATAGGCGTTGGACATGTTATGCCGTTAAAGAAGGATTCGCGGGAGAAAATACTTGACCTTCTCATAAAAATAGATGGGATTATAAAAGAGGCTGCCTTGAAGATGATAGAGGATACTGTAGTGCTAAAAGAAGACAAGGATGAAATGAATGAATGGATAAAGGCAATGCTTGAAGAACTTAAAACCAGGGCTTCTTCGCTTAGCGGCATATATGGAGATGAAATGGAAAAGGTGAACGGTCTTATACATGAAATTGAGGCGATCTTGGATGAGTAATTCCTTAGACCTCGATAGGTGATCTAAAAAGATGGTCTTTTTCTGTCCCATGTGCTGGAAGGAAATAAGATGGGATGATAAAAGATGTCCTTACTGTGGCTCTGATATTACAGAACATGATAAGAAAAGTTTTGAGGAAAAATTAATAAATGCCCTTAGGCACCCGGAGCGCGAGACAGTTCAGAGGGCTGTATGGATTCTGGGCAAACTCAAAAGCGTTAAAGCGGTTGATCCGCTCAAAAACCTATTTAAGCAGACGGATAACCCATTCCTCAAGGTGACAATACTGAATGCCCTCGGCGAGATCGCAACGCAGGATGCGCTGGACCTAATCGTGAACGCCCTCGATTCAGATATAAGCATTGTAAGGAGAAAGGCAAGGGAACTTATAGAAAAGAGAATTGCCGATGAAGAAAAAAAAGGGAAGTTTAGAGCCGAAGAGGCATTATGCTTAATAAATCCCAGAGAGGATCTCTTTCAATAACTCTCAGGATCGTCGAGGAGAGTCTCGCAGAAATTGAACTGGTACTAAACAAATGTGACAATATCAATATCCTCTACGAAAGAAAATGTGATATCCCGGAAGAAGTTAAAGAGGAAGTCCTGAGAAAGGTTTTCTTCGCAAAGGACAGGATAAGAATCATCGCCGAAAAATTCAACCTTGAAAAAGAGTCCATCGAAGCAAGCAGGGAAGCATTTGGAAAGCTGCCGTATTGCTGGAAAATTCTCGAGGATGCAAAGGCAAAGAAATTAAGAAGGTATGGTGAAGTTGCGACCGGGATAGAGGATGTACTGGATCCTGACCTCGATATAATCATTAATCTTGTCTTATATATGGAACGCCTTTTATGGAGTATTCATAAATAACCAATTAGCGCTTGGCATAATCAGACTGAATATACAAGGTTTTATAAAGAATACAAAAAAGGGATTCATGTAAAAGAAAAAAGTTTTTCTATAAGACCTGCTATTTCTTAAATTATAGACAACATAAACGATTCTCTAATACCCACCTTGTATGTAAAAAATACTCTTAAAAAAATGTAACATAGATTACAATAAAATACTTGACAAGTATATTTGAGATATGTAACTATTGTTACATAAAATGGAAACCTTATTAATTATAGGAATCCTCGTTTCCGGATTTATATTGGGCTGGAATGTTGGAATGATTCTGAACTGCCTGATATCAACGAAGTTTAAAAAATATTGGAGGTGAGGTAAAAATGGAAACTGTTTACTTGATCGGCATGGTTTTGTCAGGGCTCTTTTTCGGATGGACTATCGGGTCACATTACACAGGGGCGGTAATGGGCACGGCTTTTGGCGCCAAACTTATCAAACCGAGGAATGCAACGATCCTGATCGCTATCTTTGTGCTTCTGGGCTCCACACTCGAAAGCCATAATGTTGTCACAACAGTAGGGACCGGCGTTATTGAGGCGAAATATATGACGATATTTGGGGCTATGATCATGATGCTTACAGCAGCGCTTGTTACTGCCGCAAATACATGGCTTAAACTTCCGGTTTCGACCTCTCAGTTGGCCATCTTTTCCGTTGTGGGTGCTGCCATGGGGATGAAAGCGCAGGTCCAATGGGAAACGACTATTCTTGCTTTAGCCATCACATGGGTCGGGACGCCTATTGTGGGGGCAATCCTGGGTTTTGTCCTCACAAAGGTTATGGATATATCAATATTGAAAAAGTTCGAAAAGACTAAAAAGTATCTTCTCATTATAGTATGCTGCTATGCTGCTTATACGCTGGGGTGTAACAATACAGGGAATGCGGTGGGCGTTTTTTTCGGCACTGGCGCTATTAAATCAAAGATGTTGGCCGGTTTTATCGGCGGTGTCGTAATGGCGATCGGCGCTCTTACCTGGGGCCGTCCTCTTCTGGAGAAGGTAGGGCTCCATATTGTTTCGCTCGACATCAACAGTGCGGTGGGCGCCCAGTTAGCGCAGGGAATTACTGCCCACATTGCCGCCTCTCTTGGCTATCCCACTTCTATGAACCAGGCTATGATCGGCGGCATAGCAGGCGCCGGATTGTGCCGGGGTATCAAGGCCATTAACATGAAGACTATGAAGGAGATTGTTGTATCGTGGTTTCTAACCCCGGTCATAGGCGCAATCGTAGCTTTTGTTTTATATTCGCTGCTGTCGCCTTTGTTAGGAGTCAAATAAAATTTACAAAGAGGAGGAAGAAAAGATGTTTAAGAAAATTCTCTATCCAACAAAATTTGAAGAATTCGCCCTGCCGATCCTGAAGAATCTGACGTGTCTAAAAGCCGGAGGTCTGGAAGAGGTCATTATTGTGAATGTCATAGAAACGGAAAGCCTTCTTATAATCAGAGACTCGGGCCTTCCGCTCGATTTTGATCGAATTCGGGATTCTGCTCAGAGAAAAATGGGCACATATGCAGAATATCTCAAAGCCGAAGGCATTGCTGTTAAGACAAAAATCGTAGAGGGTTCCCTGCTTCCCGAAATATTGAAGGCAGCAGACGAAGAAGATGTTTCTCTCATCGTGGCAGGCAGGCAGAAAAGGGATATTCTTGGAGAACTTTTTGTCGGTTCGACAACAGACCGCATTATAAGAAGATCAGCGGTTCCGGTTCTGGTGGCAAAATACCATGTTCTAAAAGAGATAGCAGGTGAGACAACCGAACAATACTGCACCAATATGTTCAGGAAGATACTCTATCCCACTGACTGGTCTTCCAGCGCAGAGCGTGCAAAACAATATATTCCTGCACTCCACAGGGTTGGTGCCTCGGAGATTATCATTATGCATGTTTTGGAAACCGAATTCGATCTCGGTATTAAAGAAAAATTAAGTGCCTTGAAGCAAGAGTTTCAATCACAAGGCTTCAAGGTGTCAGTCCAGCTTCTTAAGGGCAAACCTTATAGAGAGATCAACAGAATTGCCACCGAAGAGGATGTTTCATTGATTGTAATGGGCTCTCATGGGAAGGGTTTTATGGAGGTCATTTTCTGGGGAAGTGTTTCGCAGAGGGTTGTCGAATACAGCGAAAAGCCGGTGCTTGTGGTGAAATAGAAAAAATAATCACAGAAGGAGTGGCGATCATGGAAACGCAGGACAAATCTTTGAACCCGCAAGATAACCGGACAGCGGTTACCAAACGGTCTGCCGTGCTGTTTATCGTTTTACTTGGTATTGTGAGCCTCTTTGCAGATATGACACACGAAGGGGCACGGAGCGTTTACGGCCCATTTCTCGCTCTACTTGGAGCAAACGCCACCATAGTGGGAATAGTCGCGGGGTTCGGGGAGTTGGTCGGATATGCGCTGCGTATCGTCTCCGGTTATATCACCGACAAAACGGGAAAATACTGGACCATTACCATCATCGGTTACGTAATCAACATGCTTGCCGTGCCGCTCCTGGCGCTGGCAGGCCGCTGGGAAATAGCGGCTTTTCTCATAATCGCGGAACGTATGGGAAAAGCGATTCGAAACCCTGTCCGTGACGCGATGCTTTCACATGCCACCCACGATGTAGGCCGTGGCTGGGGATTCGGATTACACGAGGCGATGGATCAGACCGGCGCAATGCTTGGCCCCCTGATCGTTGCGGCAGTGCTCTACTTCAAAGGAACGTATCAAACGGGTTTTGCCTTTTTGCTGATACCTGCTCTCCTGACAATAGGCGTTCTCCTCTTCTCACGCTTCCTCTATCCCCATCCCCGTGATTTGGAAGCGACCACTCCTGAACTTGAAACCAAAGGACTCACCCGCGTTTACTGGATTTATCTTGCAGCAATGGCCTTGAATGCAGCAGGTTACGCGGATTTCCCTCTCATTGCCTACCATTTTAAGAAGACTTCGATTGTTTCAGAAAACTGGGTCCCGATTTTTTATTCCGTCGCCATGGGAGTAGATGCCGTGGCTGCGCTGATATTCGGTCGCCTTTTTGATCGCAAAGGCATACCCATACTTATTATTGCCGTCCTTATCTCCTCAATCTTCGCGCCATTGGTATTCATGGGAGGCTTTTATCTAAGCCTCACTGGAATGGCTCTTTGGGGTGTAGGCATGGGCGCCCAGGAGTCCATTATGAGGGCAGCCGTTGCAGGGATGGTACCACGCGATAAGCGTGCTTCTGCCTATGGTATCTTCAACACGGGCTATGGAGTATTTTGGTTTCTGGGAAGCGCATTAATAGGGGTTCTATACGATTTTTCTATTCCCTTTCTGATTATATTCTCTATGGCGGCCCAACTGGCCTCTGTGCCTTTGCTTCTTATGGTCAAAAGGAGATCTATCTCATGATCGTCTTGCAAAAGCTTACTTGATTGCTATCATAGTTTCTCTGCTGGTCGTCAAAATGCTCATTTTATTTTTTTTAATTTTAGATGAAGTGATTAATGGCAACAATGACATAATACAATGTTGCGTTGACATTCAAATCAAATAATGTAACAATAGTTACATGAAATGGCTATTTTTTTCATATAGTCTTCCTGCTGAACCTTCAAAGGCAAGGGTCTACGTCTGGAGGCAGCTCAAGAAGCTCGGTGCAGTCAACTATCAAACAATATGGGTTACACCTTATTCAAACGAGAGCGCCAGTGAACTCAAGAAACTCATAGAGACAATTAAAGGTTATAAAGGAGAGGGACTTCTTATTGATGGAAAAGTTATTGAGAAGAGCCAGGAAGAAGCCATGCAGAAAGCTTTTATAGACTCAAGGAATGAGGAATACCAAGAATTGATAGAGAAATGTGAAGATTTTTTTAAAGAGATAAAGTTCGAGATAAATAGGAAAAATTTCATTTTTGCAGAAGTAGAAGAAAACGAAGAGGAACTGGAAAAGCTGAAACAGTGGTTGAAAAAGATTGAGAAAAGAGATTTTGTGAAGGCACCCTTGCGCAAAACAGCCATTGAAAAAATAAAGGAATGTGAAAAAATGTTCGAAGACTTTGCACAAAGGGTGTATAAACACATCCAATCTAAAAAATAGAATCTCTTTTCTTAATCCCCAGTTCAATGAGGAAGACCTTAACTATGGACAATGGCACAGAGAATGCCGGGCATGAAGATATAACGGCGCACACAGGGATGAACTGCTATTTTGCCCGTCCATATGCCTCATGGCAGAGAGGGACGAATGAACACATCAACGGGCTTGTCAGGAGGTATTTGCCCAAAAGGACTGACTTTAGTAAAATAACAGCTGTGCAGATTGCCAGGATAGAGTGGCTGATAAACAATCGCCCAATGAAATGTCTTGGGTTTAAAACACCAATTGAAGTCGCTTCTGTGGCTGTTGCACTTGGAGGTTGAATGTGGGAAGCAAAAAGCGGACAGTCCTTTTGAAATTGAAGTTGGAGAAAGAATAATCAAGAGGGGATATAAAGTCATTCCTCAATTTAAGCCTTTTCCGAATGATTACAATTATAGAATCGATTTGGTTATTCAAGGCGAGAATAA
>JBGPPR010000002.1:0-26178 GCA_041488675.1 Thermodesulfovibrionia bacterium | reverse complement strand
TTATGATCGGCAACTTAGCATAGACCTAAGCTGCTCCTGCAGTCAATGGCCGATCACAAACTACATTTCTTGTGACGATAAAAGTTCTTGGGGGAGACGGCCTAAGCAATAGAAAAATCAAGTAATATGGTATCATTTTAAGGAAAATATCAGATAGGGGGTAAAGAATGCCTATAGAGAAAAAAAGTCTGAACTCGCCGGATGAAATACGTATCTTCCCAAAAGGGAAGGTTGAGCTTGTTACGATTGGAGGCATCACGTTTGGCAGAGGCACATTTGAGCCTGGATGGAAGTGGTCGGAATCATTAAAGCCGATCGTAAAAACTCAAAGTTGCAAAGCCCCGCATACTCAGTACCATGTCTCCGGACAATTGAGGGTAAGAATGGATGATGGTACAGAAGAAGAGTTCGGTCCAGGTGACGTGTCGGTACTTCCTTCAGGACATGATGCCTGGGTTGTCGGAAATGACCCTGTAGTGGTAATTGATATAACAGGCATGACCAGTTACGCAGAGAAAGCTGGGGGAAAAAGCGGCGAGCAGGAATCTGAAAAAAAATTCGGTATCGACTTATTCCGATAGGTCATGTTGCACCTTTAATAGCAACGGCATTGACAGGCTGTCTTCAGCCAAAGACCTTGTTATTGTAAGAAAACGACTGTAGTCATTCCCATGCTGTCAAAAGCATATTACTACTCTATCTCCAGTCTATAGCCACCCTTTTCTGTGATGTACATTACATGAAATTCCCATCCTCTTTTGTATCGTCAGATGTAGTCTCAAAAGAGATCTGCATGCAAAGGAGGGAACCCATGGGAAGCAAGAGGGACATCAATGTGGTGTTTTCATCAACGTTTATTGTACTGTCACTGCTCTGTTTTTTATACACCGATTATGCATGCGCGGTAAAATAATATCAGGGTACCGATCAGTAACAACTGTACGAGCAGTGAATATGGTGATCCCTTCGACATTATGGGAAGTTCATCGAACCACTTCGATAATTTTCAGAAGGGCCCGTGTATCCGTTCTAATCCGACGGTGTCAATTTCTCCATCAACGAAAACAGGGGCACCAGGTCAAACACTAACCTATACTCTGACCCTAAAGAATAATGATAACCCAGGCTGTGCCACCTCCACATTTACTGTTAATCCGTCACTTCCTGCGGGGTTGTCACAATCACCTGCATCCCTGAACGAAAATTTATCTCCAGGTGCTACTGTTACAAGAACTCTCCTGGTCACTTCTGATCCCAATACTGCTGCAGGTTCACACAGTTCCCGTATTTTTACAGAAGCCGCTGCGAATACAGGAGATTCAAACTATTCCGCATCAGCTTCTGCCATCTATGAACTAAATTTGCCGGATGCTACTCCTCCCACAGTGACGATCATTTCACCTCCGACTGGTTCAACACTGCCGAAGAACGGCCCGGTTACTATTTCAGTTGCGGCGAGTGATGATAGCGGAATAAACCGCATAAATATTTATCTGGACAACGACTTATTAAAGACCTGTTTAAATATGCCCTCTTGCAAGTATCAATGGAATTCCAGCGAGGTTTCTTCAGGAACTCATATTATTAGGGTCGAGGCGACAGATAAGGCGCCAACCCCAAATACGGGGAACACTTTAGTTCGTGTGAAAAAATAATAATAATTAATTGGTTACGATGTCATAAACCGAATCGAGTGCCTCCTCCAGCTTTTCAATCTCTTTTGTGCCGCCCTGTGCCATCTCCGGCTTTCCGCCACCACTGCCGCCTGCAATCTTCGATATCCTTTTCATGATTTCCCCTGCATGATACTTATCCTTCAGGTCTTTTGTCACCATGCATACAATGGCAGCCTTACCATCAGAGACTGATGACACAACAATGATGCCGGACTGGAGTCGATCCTTTATATTATCGGCTAAGTTGCGCAGTTCCTCTGGATTAAGACCATCGTGCCTCACTTTTACAACCTTTATGCCCTTAAGCTCTTTTGCCCCCTTTAGTGCCTCTGATATGACATCCTTTGAACCGGTCTTGAGTTTTTGAATTTCCTTTTCAAAGGTTCTGATATTCTTAAGAAGCTTTTCTACTCTCTCCACCGGCGTCTCTGTTTTCAACATTGCCTTGAGGGAATCAAGCTCAGATTTGGTCTCCTTCAGATAACGAAAGGCTGAATTTCCTGTCAACGCCTCCATTCTTCGAATACCTGAGGCAACACTGCTCTCTGAAAGGATTACAAATAATCCGATTTCGCCGGTTGCCTTGCAGTGGGTTCCACCACAAAGTTCAGAGGTAAATCCGGGTACCTTTACAACGCGCACTGTCTTGCCGTATTTCTCTCCGAAGAGGGCAATCGCTCCTGATTCAACTGCTGTTTTAATATCCATAACTGATGTCACAACAGGAAGATCTTCCAATACCTTCTCATTGACCAACTTCTCTACGGTCTCTGTCTCCTCTTCATTGAGGGCGGAAAAATGAGTAAAATCAAAACGGAGCTTTTCAGGTGAAACAAGGGAGCCGGCCTGTTTCAAATGGTCTCCCAGGACAGATCGCAGGGCTGAGTGTAGAAGATGGGTTGCAGTATGGTTTCTCATAGTTGCCATTCTTTTTTCAGAATCGACTCTGCACTTTACTTTATCCCACACCCGAAGTTTTCCTTTTTTGATTCTTACAAAATGGGAATGGAAACTATCCAGAGGTTTTTTCGTCTCGACAACAGTTGCCCTGAAATGATCTCCTGTCATATCTCCCTTATCACCGACCTGGCCACCCGATTCGCCATAGAAAGGTGTTTTATCAAGAAATACTTCTACTTCTTCCCCTTCAGATGCCTCCTTAATTAACTTTCCATCCTTCAAAACAGCCTTGATGATAGACTCTGATTCAAGGGCTTCGTAACCGATAAATTCTGTCTCCCCTATCTCCGAGATTAGTTCACGGTAAATAGATGCAACGGCCTCATCTTCTCCGACCCATGATGCCCGTGCCCTCTCTCTCTGTATCTCCATTTCCATGTGAAAAGTCTCTTCATCAATTTTCAACCCGTCATCCATTGCAATGTCCCGTGCAAGATCAAGCGGGAACCCATAAGTATCATAAAGTCTGAAAACCTCCTCGCCTGGTATAATATCGGTACCGCTTTTCTTTACCCTCGAGAGAATTTCGTCAAAAATTGTCATTCCCATTTCGATAGTTCTCTCAAACCGCTCTTCTTCAATCTTCAAGAGCTTTTCTGTTCTTTCCCGTTCTTCCACAATCTCGGGATAAACATCCCCCATCAAGTCAATGACAGACCCAACCAAAGCATAAAGAAACGGCTCGTGCATATTCAGAAGTCGTGAATGCCTTGATGCCCTGCGGATTATTCTCCTCAGGACATATCCTCTCCCTTCATTTGACGGCATCAGGCCCTCAGAAAGAAGAAAGACGATAGCACGAATGTGATCTGCAATAACCCTCATCGAGCTATCTGTCTCTTTATCTCTGCCATAGGCTCTTTTGGTATGGAATTCTATCGCCGAGATTACGGGACGGAATACATCCGAATCAAAATTCGTTATCTTTCCCTGCATTACCGCCGAAATCCTCTCAAGTCCCATTCCTGTATCAATACTCGGCCTCGGTAAAGGAGTAAGCGCACCTGATGCATCTCTGTTGTATTGCATGAACACGAGGTTCCATAGCTCGAGAAACCGGCCGCATTCGCAGCCGACAGCACAATCAGACTTCCCACATCCTATTTCACTGCCCTGGTCTATGATTATTTCGGAGCAGGGACCACACGGTCCCGTATCAGCCATCTGCCAGAAGTTGTCACGCGCACCAAGACGCACTATTCTCTCCTCCGGAATTCCCACAAAGTCAAACCAGAGCCGCGCAGCCTCATTGTCCTCTTCATAGACTGAAACCCACAGTTTTTCTTGAGGCAGTTTGAACCACTCTGTCAGGAGCTCCCATCCGAAAAGTATAGCCTCCTTTTTGAAATAATCACCAAAGGAAAAATTGCCGAGCATTTCAAAAAAGGTATGGTGCCTCGTAGTATGTCCCACATTCTCGAGGTCGCTGTGCTTCCCGCCGGCCCGCAAGCATCTCTGGCACGAGGCAGCACGGCTGTATGGGCTCTTCTCCTGACCGAGAAAGTATGTTTTGAACTGGACCATTCCTGCATTGACAAAAAGGAGGGTAGGGTCGTGCATCGGGATAAGGGGGGCGCTTGGGACTATAGTATGTCCTTTTGATCGAAAATAGTCGAGAAATGCCCTCCTTACCTCTGAACTCTTCATGCGATTCTTTTAGGCAAAGTTTTAGAAGCTGCCCCTGATGTATATCAATTTATTATCATAGAATAAAAGAAGCCGCGTCCCATAGACCGGCAACGTAGAATAAATCCATTCTTCCAGTTGCTTTCCTTCATAGGGATCGAGGATTCTAACAGAATCGGGCGAGCCCCACGCATATCTAACTTCCTGTGGACTCATACCGACGACAACCTGTCCCTTTCTTATATTCTCCTGTGCTTCAGGAGGAAAACTCCTGATTTCCTCCTCCGAGTAACGCACCGATTTTGTACAACCAGCTCCCACAAGAAATGAAAGAACTAAGACAAAGAGAATGACTTTTTTCATGTTAAACCTCCTTTGAGTTAATTCCTTTTAATACGGATTCAATTATTTCAAAAGAATAACCCTTTCTGAGAAGAAGCTGATAGAGTCTCCTCTTTTTCTTCTCCGCAGGAAGGTCATCAATTATTCTTAATTTCTTCTCTACAAGTCTTCTTGCGTTGTTGATATCATCTGCTTCATCATGACTGAATACCAAATCAGCAATTTCCCTGGTGATGCCCCTTGAGAGCATGAACCTCCTCGCGCCATATTGACTCAGAAATTTTGTTTTTGTCGCTTCTCTTTTAAGATCCTCAGCCAGCGCAACATCATCAAGGAAACCTGCGCGCTGAAGCTTGCTGATTACAGAAGAAACCACATCAGCAGGGAACTTTTTTCTTCTAAGCCTATCTTCCAGTTCTTTCACGCTTCTTCCCCTGCAGCTCAGGAGTCTTAGAGCATACTGTTTCGCCTTATCTTCCAAACTTTTCAATTGGCATTTTGCTTTCGGTCTGCGGCAGAGGTCGATCACCGCCCAGGGTAAGATCGCTCGTTGACTGGATACCTCTTGTTTTGAGGGCAAAGTCATCAGGATTTGTTGCCATCCTCAGCGCCTCTTCATAAGTTATAAGCCCGGATGTGAAGAGATTGAAGATGGACTGGTCAAAGGTCTGCATGCCATAATGGAGCACCCCCTGTGTAATGACGTCGGGTATCAATTTTGTCTTGTCCGGATCAAGAATACAATCTTTTATCGTCATTGTAGCAATGAGAACCTCAACGGCTGGAACTCTTCCGTTGCCATCCGCTTTAGGCAGAAGTCTCATCGATATAACAGCCCTCAGCACTGCTGAGAGCTGCATCCTTACCTGCTTGTGCTGGTAAGGTGGAAATACCGCAATAATTCTGTTAACGGTCTCGGTTGCATCTGTTGTATGCAGGGTACTTAGTACAAGATGACCCGTCTCGGCAGCGACAAGTGCCGTCTGGATCGTCTCGAAATCGCGCATCTCTCCAACAAGTATGACGTCAGGGTCCTGTCTAAGGGCCTGACGCAACGCCTTATTAAACGAGTCAGTATCACTTCCTATTTCACGCTGGTTGACGATGCTCCTTTTATCTCTATGGGTATATTCAATCGGATCCTCGATCGTTAAGATGTGTGAGGTTCTATTTGAATTGATAAGGTCTATCATTGCCGCCAGGGTCGTCGTTTTTCCGCTACCTGTTGTTCCCGTAACGAGAATCAGGCCTCTTGTCTCCATCGCGATCTTCTTGAGAATATCGGGAAGGTGTAATTCCTCGACTGACGGTATCCTCGTGGGGATGACTCTGAAGACGATTCCCAACGAGCCTCTCTGCACAAAGACATTGCAGCGAAACCTTCCAACCCCGGGAACGCTATAGGCAAAATCAATGTCTTTCTCTTTTTTGAACAGGTCTTTCTGTTCATTCGTTAAGACAGAGTATACAATCTTCAAAACATCTTCAGGGCTGACCCTTCTTTCTGAAGTGAGGGGAGTAAGCTCTCCATCGATTCGCAGAACCGGAGGAGAACCGACCTTTATGTGAAGGTCTGAAGCATTCATTTCATGGGACTTTTTCAGCAGCGCAATAATATCCATACTTATCTCCTTATATTGCAGGACTCAATGATCTTTTTCTCGATCTCTCCTGCAGCATCTTTGTTGTTCCTCAAGAACTCTTTCGCATTTTCACGCCCCTGGCCAATTCGTGTCCCGCCATAGCTGTACCAGGCTCCTGACTTCTCAATGATGCCTTTCTCAACGCCAAGGTCTACGATTTCTCCAAGCCTTGAAATACCCTCGTTGAAATAGATATCAAACTCAGCCTGTTTGAACGGAGGGGCCACCTTGTTCTTAACTACTTTTACCCGAACCCGTCCACCAACAGTCTCCTGGTTTTCTTTAATGTGCTCAATCCGTCTGATATCAAGCCGTATGGAAGAATAAAACTTTAGCGCCGTCCCGCCTGTTGTGGTCTCAGGGCTTCCAAACATAACACCAATCTTCATCCGTATCTGATTGATGAATATCACCGTTGTGAGGGACTTTGCGATCGCAGCAGAAAGTTTTCGCAGGGCCTGACTCATAAGCCGCGCCTGAAGTCCCGGAAGAGAATCACCCATTTCCCCTTCGATCTCGGCCTTGGGCACAAGTGCCGCAACGGAATCTATGGTGACAACGTCAACAGCTCCGCTCCTCACGAGGGCCTCTGCAATCTCAAGAGCCTGCTCACCGGTGTCGGGTTGTGATACAAGGAGGTCTTCTACTTTGACACCTAGTTTTTGCGCATAGGCAACATCCAGAGCATGTTCTGCATCAATAAAGGCTGCGGTACCTCCCGCCTTTTGTGCTTGACCAATAACGCTTAATGCCAAAGTCGTTTTTCCCGAAGATTCAGGACCGAAGATCTCGATAACCCTTCCTCGTGGTAACCCACCAATTCCTGTCGCGATGTCGAGAGCCAACGAACCTGAAGGTATTACCTGAATCCCCTCAGCAATCTCCTCCGCTCCGAGCCGCATAATCGCGCCCTTTCCAAAACTTTTTTCAATCTGTGAAATCGCCATTTCAAGTGCCTTCGTCTTTTCTTTATCGCTCATTCTTCCCCCTTCCTAAAGGTATTTCCTCTAGACAAGAATATTGGGCTCCTGTCGGTCTCAGATCGCTCTGCATGAGTCTTATGTTACTGATCTCAGCGCCGCCGAAATCTTTCCTTTGAAGATTATCAAGTTCGTCAATGATGTTCGACATTTTCTTTTGAGAGCGCACTCTCCCCAGTGTCAGATGTGGGCGATACTCTCTCTCTTCTTTTTCGTAGCCTATCGATGTCATTGCATTTTCAACATCTCTCTGGAGCTTTTTCAGGAGATCTGCATCCTCAATTCCAACCCATATAACCCTTGGATATTTCCTGTTTGGGAACACTCCTACACCGTATATCTTAATACAAAAAGGTTTATAAGATAATACAACTTTGGACAATAATTCGGCTATCTTAGGTAACAAATCTTCCGATGTCTTTCCGAGAAATTTCAGTGTAAGGTGAAGGTTCTCATGCACTGCCCACTTGACATCGGCATTGTACTTTTTAAAGACTGCGATCAGATCTCCGATATCGCTTTTTATCTGCACAGGTATATCTACTGCAATGAAACATCGCAGGTACATATTAGTAAATCAACTGCCACATCTGCAGGATGAGATTCGTGTAGATGGCTGCCATAATATCGTCTGCCATGATGCCTTTCCCGCCGCTGAACACGGATTCTATTTTTTTTATCGGAAATGGTTTTAGTATATCGAAAAACCTGAATAAAAAAAAGGCGATGAGTGCATTAGCATAACTAAAAGGAACGAGAACTACCGAAAGGAAATAACCGCAAAATTCATCAATAACGATGTGTCTGCAGTCTTTGGTATCAAAAAACTTTTCAGCACGATGTGAAGATACAATGCCGATTGGTACAAGGAAAAATATCATGATGATATGAATATAGGGATTTGGTTTCAGTAAAATAAAGATGGTCAAAGCTGCTAAAGAGCCGAATGTTCCCGGTGCGAAAGGTAAATAACCGATAAAACCCAAGGTGGCAATGTATCTCAGGACGGCCACTCTATTCCGAACTTATCTTATAAGTGAACTTGATCTTTGCAGACCCCTCGAGAGCAGCCTTAACAGAGCAGTATTTGTTCATTGAAAGATCAATGGCTCTTTTTACGGCTTCTTCAGATATGTTTCTTCCTTTTATAAGAAAATCTATCTCGATATCAGTGTATTTCTTGGGATAATTTTCTGCTCTTTGTCCCCATACAGTTACCTCTATACCCGTCAACTCCTGCTTCTTCTTCCTTAGAATAGAAACAACGTCCATTCCAGTACACCCGCCCAACCCCACAAGGAGCAGTTCCATTGGTCGCAAACCGGTGTTGTTTCCCCCGACACCAGGGTCACCGTCCATCACGATTGCATGTCCGGAAGATGCTTCACCAACAAACTGCAACCCACGCGTAAATATTACCTTGGCCTGTGACATTTATGCCCTCCCGTAAATTTTAGTTAATTTATCCGAGATCGGAGTGTTTGTCAAGAAATCGAATCACAAAGCTAATAGAAAACCCCATCTATCCTACCCTTGGCAATGGAAGAATAGGGGGGTCAGGATAAATGCCGAAAAGAGAAGTTTAACGGGAGTAATTAAGTGAATGGAGCATTTTACAATCTTAACAAGCAGCTTGTCCTTAAATACGAGAGATTCACATTGTTTCGGAGAGAAGAGATACCAGACTAAAAAAGCTACGGATATCTTAATTGCAGCCTCTGTATCGCAGCTGCCTTACCTGTCTTCTCATTAATGTCAACAACTACAGCGGAGAAGATGCCCACGCCTTTTGCTGTCTCAAAACGGACAGGTATATTTGTCAAGAACCGATGTATGACCTGCTCCTTCTCTATTCCAATGACAGAGTTTTCCGGGCCCGTCATGCCCACATCAGATATATAGGCTGTTCCCTCGGGCAAAATCTTTTCGTCGGCCGTCTGGACATGCGTGTGAGTTCCAATAATAGCGCTCACTTTACCATCCATAAAATAGCCAAAGGCAACTTTCTCAGAGGTTGCCTCTGCGTGAAAATCTATGATGATCACCTTTAGAGCACCACTTAACCTCTCTACCTCTGCTTCGGCAGTTCTGAAAGGACAATCTATATTGGACATAAAAACCCTTCCTGATATGTTCACGACCCCTATTTTTTCGCCACTTGAAAGTGTATAAATGACACTTCCATAACCCGGTACCCCGGGAGGATAGTTCAAAGGTCTGAGCAACCTGTTTTCTTTAGAGATCTGGGCGATAAACTCTTTCTTATCCCAAACATGGTTGCCGGTCGTAATAATATGTATGCCGTATCCTAAAATTTCGGAAACTATCTTATCTGTTATCCCGAAGCCTCCCGCTGCATTCTCACCATTAGCAATGACAAAATCAATCTTGTACCGGTCAACGACGGTTTGAAGCAATGCCTTCGTCGTCATCCTGCCAACCTTGCCTACTATATCACCAATAAAAAGTGCTTTCATATAAGATAAATGAGAAATGGGAACGGAGAAATGAGAAAATACAATTGTCTTCTCTTTCTCACTTCTTCTTTCTTACTTCTTATTTCTTATTTCCTATTTACTTTGCATATTCCACGTATCGTGACTCTCTGATCACGGTAACCTTTATCTGGCCGGGATACGTCATTTCTGATTCTATTTTCTTTGCAATCTCCTTCGATATCATAGAAGACATTTCGTCATTCACATCTTCAGGCTTCACGATTATTCTTATTTCCCTTCCGGCCTGTATTGCATAACATTTATCAACGCCTTTATAAGAATTGGCCATTTGCTCAAGTTTCTCAAGGCGTTTGAGATAACTCTCGATGCTTTCCTTTCTCGCACCTGGGCGGGCAGCCGACAGGGCATCGGCAGCAGCTATAAGAGCAGCCTCGACTGTTGCCGGATCTCCTTCTCCGTGATGTACCAATATGGCATTAATGATTTTCTGATTCTCTCCATACTTCTTTGCTATATTCGCACCAATCTCTTGATGTGATCCCTCCACCTCATGGTCCACAGCCTTTCCAATATCATGGAGAATGCCGGCCCTCTTGGCAAGTCTTATATCCACACCAAGTTCACCAGCCATCAGTCCGGCAAGGTATGCGACCTCTCTTGAATGTTGAAGCACATTCTGTCCGTAAGATGTCCTGTATTTGAGCCGTCCGAGAAGTTTCAAGAGTTCCGGATGAATACCCGAAAGTCCAAGGTCGAAAACAGCCCTTTCGCCCTCTTCCCGGATATGCGCTTCAACTTCCTTTTTAACCTTTTCCACTATCTCTTCAATTCTTGTGGGATGTATCCGCCCGTCAGTTATAAGACGTTCAAGAGAAAGTCTTGCGATCTCACGCCTTACAGGATCGAAAGCCGAAAGGGTTACCATCTCCGGCGTATCGTCAACAATCAGGTCAACCCCTGTTGCCGCCTCGAGGGCCCTTATGTTCCTCCCCTCTCTGCCGATTATTCTCCCTTTCATTTCATCATTGGGGAGAGTCACCGCAGTTACGGTGGCATCGGCAACATAGTCACTTGAGTACCTTTCTACTGCAAGTCCCATGATCTCTTTAGATTTCTTTTCTGCATTTTCTTTTGCCTCATCCTCTATTCTCTTGATAAGCTTAGCCGCCTCAAACCTCGATTCTTCCTCAATTCTTCTGAGAAGTTCTTGCCTTGCCTCTTCAGAGCTCAATCCCGAGATTCTCTCGAGCGCCTGTGTTTGTTCCCTTATCAGTTGGCTATACTGGTTTTCCCTCTCCTGTATACCCCTTTCCTTTACAGTATAATCCTTCTCTCTTTTCGATATCTCCTGTTCTCTCTTCTCAAGTTGATCAAACCGTTTCTCAAGAGTTTCCTCTTTGTGCCGTAACCTCTTGTCAAGATGATTCAGTTCAGAACGTCTTTCCCTGAGGTCCTTGTCGACCTCTGACTTGGCTTGATAGACAATATCCTTGGCCTCCAGCAGTGCTTCCTTCTTAATCTTGTCAGCTTCTTTCTGAGACTCTTCAAAGATCCTTGCCTTTTCATTCTCAATTTCTATTTCTACAGCAGCTTTCTTACTCTTGAGACTTAAACGATAGATATAACTCAAAGCGATTCCCACGACAAGTCCTGCAATTACCGCTATAAGAACATACACTACTGCTTGAGTCATTTTATTTTGGACCTCCTTTCCCTTCCTCCTGTGCGCAGAGGCATTTCCTATGAGGCTCGAAGCCTTTTCTGAGATGAGAAAAGTATCGCTGTGGCTGGGTTATGACGTAAATAAGACTCTTGGAGGCGAGAAATTTCTATTTTTGAAGGTAATTTCTTGTTTATTCTCTATCATTAGAATTATTTGTAATCCCCCATAAAAGCATACCCATCATAAAAACCAACCACAAAACGAAATAAACCCGCCCTGCCGTGTAAGGAAAGATTAGATCCGCCTATATGATAGGTGGGTGCCCTGAAAGAGACATTAGGCTTTCTCCCCGAAGGAGACATGCACACCGTCTCTTTACTGAGGCTCCCAAAAGATCTAATTTGCCGGATCAACATTTTCACTTATCACAAACAGGGCAGGCACCCTGATTTACACCTCCTGCTAAAACAAACTCAACCTTCTTACTTATTACAATATCACAAATGGTATGTCAGGGCAAGAGGAAACTACCTTTTTTAACCTTCATATAAGACTTTTGCTTGTGTTAATAGTGGATTTCTAATAAACTATAAAAAGCAATGCGATATAGATAATCTGTTAACGGCATGAGGAATAAAGAGGAGTGAAGGCTTTAATTTTAGCAGGGGGAGAAAACAAAAGACTTCCTGTAACAAAAGGGTTTCTTGAGCTAAAGGGCAGGAAGATTATTGAGTCTAGTATTGGACTCCTCAAAGGAATTTTCGGTTCCGTTATCATAAGTACCAATAGCCCTGAAAGTTATTTTTACCTTGGTGTTCCCATGGTTGGGGATGTCATGAACTATAGAGGACCCATGACCGGCATATTTTCAGCCTTGGCAACTCTTGAGGAAACTGAGATATTTGTCACTGCCTGTGACATGCCTTTCATAAGACCGGATCTCATCCGATATATCGTCGGCAGATGGGCAAATACATGGGAAGCTGTAATTCCTATCTTTAATGGTGAGCCTCAGCCGCTGTTAGGTGTCTATTCAAAAAAGCTCATGCCAAAAATGGAAGAAAGCATAAGGAAGCGTATAAGAGGTCTCAGAGAATTTCTCAACACGAGAGAAGTACACTATATAGAGGAAGACGGGGTGAGGTTGATAGACCAGGAAGGGAGATCCTTCGTTAACATAAATACAATGCAGGACTATGAAAAAGAGCATTCAGCAGTTGGTGGTTAGCAGATTGTTTCAACAAGACAGTTGACTGCTTAAAGAGAGGAGGAAACTATGTTTGGTTTAGGCATGCAGGAACTACTTGTCATACTGGTAATAGTTGTTGTTCTCTTTGGCGCAACAAGATTGCCAGAGATTGGCAAGGGTGTAGGGCAGGCAATCAGAAATTTCAAAAAGGGCGTGAATGAACCTGACGAAATAGATGTGACGCCAAAAAAAGAAGCCAAAAAAGAAGAGATAGACAAAAAAGAAAAAGAAGGTGGATAGGGGAGCGATTGCAGAGATTGATCTTTCTGCAATAGCCCACAATCTCAAGGCTGTCAAGAAAGCTGTTAAAGAAAGGCCTGTGATAGCCGTTGTCAAAGCAAACGCTTACGGCCACGGGTGTATAGAGGTCTCTAAAAAGTTAATTCAAGATGGCGCCTCTTTTCTTGCTGTAGCGTACACAGGTGAAGCCATATCCCTTAGAGGCGCCGGTATAGCGGCGCCAATCATCGTCCTTTTTGACTGCGAAGATGTCGAAAACTTTTTTGATTTTGATCTTCTGCCCGTCATACATGACATAACCACTGCATTAGCTCTTTCACGGGAAGCGCGCAAGAGAAGAACTATGATCAAAGTCCACGTGAAAATAGATACCGGTATGGGAAGACTTGGGTTCTGTAGTGAACATGTTATCAACGATATCATTCAAATTGCAAGTATGGAGGGTATTGAGTTGGCAGGACTTATGAGTCACTTTTCGGATGCTGATCTTTCGGACAGGTCATTTGCATCTATGCAGCTCAAAGAATTTAATGTAGTAAGAGAGACCTTGTGCAAGAAATTGAATAAGAAGACATTTTCGCATATTGCCAATACTGCAGCAGTCTTGAATTTTGAAGATGCCCACCTTGATGCTGTAAGGCCGGGGCTAATGCTCTATGGATACAATCCTCTTTGTCAAGACCCGGATCTTTCTGATTCCCTTCATAATAAGGGTGGATGCGGAGAGGAAAAGGGGAAATCCGGGGTGGCTGCTGACTCAGGACGAAGAACCGATACCTCAGAATCAATAACCCTCGTACCGGCAATGAGGGTAAAGACAAGAATCCTCTTCATAAGAAACCTGCCTCCTGATTCCCCAATAAGCTATGGGAGGACGTTCGTAACGAAACGGAACAGCAGAATAGGGGTACTTCCTCTGGGTTATGCAGATGGCTATAGCAGACTTTTTTCTAACAATGGTGCGATACTCGTAAGGGGCAGGCGCATGCCTGTTGTCGGAAGAGTATGCATGGACCTCACCATGGTTGACCTTACAGAAATCGAGGACGTAAGGGAAGGCGATGAAGTAGTCATTATGGGACAACAGGGTGACGAGACGATAACCGCTCATGAACTTGCACAGAGGGCACAGACGATACCATATGAGATACTTACATCCCTCGGCAGCCATTCGAAAAAGGAATATATTCATAATTCCTTGCATAACGAGAGTACAGGCTCTATCATATAAGCACAAACCTTAAAAAGAAAGGAGGTGAAGTAGATGAACATACCCTTTATGAAACATGTTGCATGGTATCTTGTCATAGCAATGTTCATAATAGGTATTGCACCAAGGGTAGATGCAGGTCTTGTGGGATCAGAGATTACCTCTCTTATGCAGGTCGACAGAACAGCTGAACTCGAAAACATACAGAAATTTTTAGAGACAAAGGCGGTAAGCAAAAGGCTTGAACAGTTCGGTTACACACAGGATGAGGTTCAAAAACGGCTCACCCAGCTAAGCGACCAGCAGATTCACCAGATCGCCACGAAATTAGATGACCTCAAGATCGGAGGCGATGGCGCTGGAATAGTAATTGCCCTTCTCGTGATTGTCGTACTCGTTATCGTCATATTGCAGCTCACAGGGCATAAAGTTATTGTAACGTAATGAATGAGGAAGGATGAAGGCAGAAAGGTAGAAATAGACAATACGAGAATCACAAAGACCTTCTTTCTTACTTCATCCTTCATGTTCCTCCTTCTTGTTCTCCTGTGTTCCTGTTCTACCGTTCAGGAAAATAGTCAGAGTCATGTCATAGAGGATGTTCCATTTTATGCACAGACAAGCTATCAATGCGGTCCTGCTTCTCTTGCCGGTGTGCTGAACTACTGGGGGATCAAGGTGACTCCAGATGAAATTGCTGAAGAAATTTACAGCACTTCTGCAAGAGGAACATTGGATATTGATATGGTTCTTTATGCCCGGAAGAGGGGGCTACTTGTAACTCAGTATGAAGGAACCATAGAGGATTTAAGAAAAAACATTGATTCCCGTCATCCACTTATCGTCCTTGTTGATTATGGCTTTTCTTTCATGCAGAAGAATCACTTTATTGTCGTCATCGGATATAATGATCATGGCGTAATTGTCAACTCGGGAAAGAAAAAGGGCAAGTTTGTATTAGAGGAAGATTTTTTGAAGTCTTGGGAGAGAACAAAATTCTGGACCCTCCTCATAACAAGAACTGAGAACTGAAAAATGGGAAATAAGAAAATATTTTTGTACGTCTCATTTCTCATTTCCTATTTCCTATTTATGAATTCATGCGCAATTCCACGGATAATTGTTCTTGATGATCCGTTGAGCCCGGAGGAGCATCTCAACCTGGGTGTAACCTATGAAAACCAGGGAGAATTAGAGAATGCTTTGAAAGAATATAAAGCGGCATCAAAAAAAGTTCCTCTTGCTTATCTTTACATGGGGAACGTCTATTTTCAAAAAAAAGAATATGAAGAGGCTGAGTTTTATTACAAAAAAACTATCAAAAAGGATCCTGTAAACGCTGATGCCTACAATAATCTTGCGTGGCTTTACTACACAGAGAGGATAAGACTTGATGAGGCAGAAAGGCTTGCATTAAAAGCCCTGGAGCTTAATCCTTCAAAGAAGGAAATTTATCTTGATACACTGGAAAAGATTAGAAGTTTACGATGAAGCAAGAAACTAAGAATATAAAATTCCATGCTCCAGCTCTTTGCTCTATGCTCTACCTTTGTTACAAGATATTACACCGCCTTTATTGAGATAGAATGTATCTTGTGATAATGTACTATACTGCTAAATGAATTTATCGAGAGGCAGGATGGTCAATGGAAAAGAAAAAGATAGCAATAATAGCATGCAAAAACATTATAAATGGAGGATGGGATTGCGATCAAGGAGCTTTTGTTCATAAGCGACTGAGAAGGAGTAAGTCATGATATCTAATAGGGCGAAGAGGATTAAACCATCACCAACGCTTGCCATTGATGCAAAGGCGAAAGCTATGAAGGCAACAGGGGTTGACATTGTTAATTTTGGAGTGGGAGAACCGGACTTTGATACACCTGAAAACGTCAAAAATGCTGCAATAAAGGCTTTGAAAGAAGGGTTCACAAAATATACCGCCGTAGGAGGTATAGATCCACTTAAAGATGCAATCATAGAGAAATTCCGAAAAGACAACAACCTGAATTATGCGCGGGAAGAAATTATCGTTTCCTGCGGGGCAAAACACAGCCTCTATAATATCGCACAGGCATTATTGAATCCTGGTGATGAGGTCTTGATTCCATCACCATACTGGGTATCGTATCCTGACCAGGTTCTTCTCAATGATGCCACTCCTGTTTTTGTAAAGACCTATGAGTCTGATTCTTTTATGGTCAGACCAGAAGCAATTAATTCCTCTGTCACTAGGAAGACAAGAGCACTGATACTGAATTCACCTTCCAACCCTACGGGACTTACATATGATAAGAAGACGCTTGAAGCAATAGCCGAGGTAGTTCTCAGACACGGGATCATTGTCGTATCAGATGAAATCTACGAGAAACTCACCTATGATGGCTTCAAGCATTTTAGCATCGCGTCTCTTGGCAACGATATCAAAGCAAAAACAATAGTTGTCAATGGACTTTCCAAGTCTTATGCGATGACAGGGTGGAGAATTGGCTATGCAGCAGGTCCACAAGATATCATAAAGGCTATGACAAATATCCAGAGTCAGTCTACATCCAATCCTAATTCGATCGCTCAGAAAGCGGCCATTGAAGCCCTGAAAGGCCCCCAGGATTCCGTTGCTGCAATGTTTGCAGAATTTGACAAAAGGAGGAGATTCCTTATCGGTGAACTCAATTCTATTCCGGGTATAAGCTGCCTTTCTCCAACAGGAGCTTTTTATGCCTTCCCAAACACATCGAAACTATATGGAAAATCAACCAGCGACAGGGCAATTTCGTCTTCATCAGATATTGCTCTCTACCTTCTTGAAGAAGCAAGTGTCGCTCTTGTGCAAGGAGAGGCCTTCGGCGACGATGCCTACATCAGATTGTCCTACGCGACATCCATCGAAGAGATCAAGAAAGGTATTGACAGGATACGAGAGGCATTGAGTAAATTAGTGTAGGAAAAGTGGAATTTCGTTCTGGCTACGTCTCCATCATTGGCCGCCCAAATGTCGGTAAGTCTACACTTTTGAATTCACTTCTGGGCGAAAAGATTGCAATCGTTGCCCCGAAACCCCAGACAACAAGAAACAGAATCATCGGGATAAAGAACCTCCCCGATGCACAGATTATCTTCATAGACACTCCAGGTATTCATAAGCCAAAGCATAAGCTCGGTGAGACCATGGTAAAAACCTCCATCGAATCACTCAGGGAAGTGGATATTATTCTCTTCATGGTCGAGCCCCAGGAGATTGGACGAGGAGACAAATTTGTCATAGAGTTATTGAAGAAAGTTCAATCCCCTGTTTTTCTGCTGATAAACAAAATAGACACCATTAAGAAATCAGACCTTCTTCCCCTTATAGATACCTTTACGAAGTTCTATCCTTTCAAGGAGATAATTCCTGTTTCTGCATTAACAAAGGATGGAACTGAACTCCTTCTTAAAAAAATCTATGACTACTTACCAGGCGGCCCAAGATACTATCCGGAGGAGATTATAACGACCCAACTCGAAAGATTTATGGTCTCTGAGATAATCCGGGAAAAGATTGCGGGGATGACGGAGGAGGAGGTACCTCATTCGGTTGCTGTTGAAATCGCTGAATGGGAGGAAAGGGAAGATGGACTTGTCGTGATAAGGAGTAACATTTATGTTGAAAGAGAGGGACAAAAAGGTATAATAATAGGGAAGAAAGGTTTAATGCTGAAAGCGATAGGAATCGCTGCAAGGATAGATATAGAAAGGCTTCTAAATACAAAAGTCTTCCTTGAATTATGGGTAAAGGTTAAAAAAGACTGGCGAGGCAATAAGAGGATGTTGGAGGAATTAGGATATACATAAATGCTCATTGAGATGAATGTAGAAGGTCTGCTTTTTGATCCTCGCAGCAGCATGTACATTCTCCTTCTGAAGGAAATAGAGGGAGACGGAAGATTACCAATATGGATTGGTAAACCAGAAGCTGATTCAATAGCTCTCGCGTTGGGTAAAGTCGTGACACCCCGCCCCCTTACTCATGACCTCATAAAGAATATCACCGATGGCCTAAAAGTGAGAATAACAAAGATCATAGTTACAGAGATTCTCGAGAATACTTATTATGCCCTTGTCTGTCTCAATGATGGGAAAAAAGAAACGCTCATAGATTCAAGGCCGAGTGATGCTATAGCAGTTGCTCTGCGGAGCAATGCCCCTATCTTTGTTGAGGAAAGCATCATGGAAAAGAAAAGCGCTGATGAACTTGAAGAGTGGCTCAAAAACCTCAGACCGGAAGATTTCGGGAATATCATGTAATGCTTCACCGGACTGAGGGAATCGTTTTAAGAACTATTCCCTTTGGCGATGCAGATCTTATCGTTTTCTTTCTCACCCCCGATCTTGGGCTTCTCAAAACCTTTGCAAAAAGTCCCCTGAAAACAAAGAGCCGGTTTGGCAGCAGCCTCGAACCGCTTACACACTCAAAGATTGCCTTCTGGGGTAAGGAAAATGCTGCCCTTCCACGATTGACACAATCAGACATCATCCATCCTTTTCAGTCAATACGGGATACATTGAATCGCTTCCTTAAAGTATCAGAAATAATCGAACTCACCCTTCGTTTTATTCCAGAGAGGGAGGCAAATAAAAGTGTATATTCTTTGCTTTTACATACATTACATAATATCGAGAATAATCCACCCTCACCCCCCTTTGGTATAGGGGGGAAGGGGGGATTAGATCTTGGGATACTCTACTATAAAATACACTTCCTCAGGCTTGCAGGCTATGCCCCCAAGCTTGATACCTGTGGAAGATGCGCGAAGAATGGACATTGGTTTTTCGCATCTCAAGGTTCTATTCTCTGCGAAGCCTGCGCAAAGAGTACAGATGTTCCCGTAAGAATCACTCAGGGAGCCCTGAAACTCTATGCAGATCTCTTTACCTGGAACGTTCAGAAAATACAGCGAATCAAGCCCTCAGATGCGCTTCTTTCAGAGCTTTCAGATATCATGGACATGCATGTGAAATATATACTCATGCAACCGCTTAAGTCCGAGACCTTTATCCGCTCTCTTCCCCGATAGCGTCAATTCCTGCAACTATCGAGTAAATCTCAGTACCTATCCCCTGCGCTATTGTCACTGCTTATAAACTCTCTCTCCCAAAATATTATCACAAGACAGAACACTGCAGGAAAGAACACTTTTAAAATGAATTCGACTTTGGGTATTATATCGGAGCACTCACTGTTCATCACAAAAATGTAAATTATATGCTGGATAATTTCTTCAACCCTAAGTCTATTGCCGTAATCGGGGCTTCGAGAACACCGGGGAAGGTAGGTTATGATGTTCTAAAAAACCTCATTCAGTATGGCTATCAGGGAGCTATTTATCCTATTAATCCTGAGGCCTCGGAAATCCTTGGTTTAAAGGCTTACCCTTCTATACTTGACATCTCAAATGAAATAGGATTAGCAGTAGTTGTAGTTCCTCCGAGAAAGGTGTTGGAAGTCATTGGTCAATGCGGACAGAAAAGAATTGATGCTGCTGTAATTATCACTGCGGGATTTAGAGAAAGTGGTTCAGAGGGTACAAAGTTAGAAGATGAGCTGATCAAAAAAGCAAGAGAATCAGGGGTAAGATTTATAGGTCCTAATTGCCTGGGCGTGATTGACAGTCACTCGAGAATTAATGCCTCTTTTGCTGCCGGCATGCCAAATCAGGGGAATATCGGATTTTTCTCTCAATCCGGTGCACTTGGTATCGCTGTTCTTGATCTTGCCCTCTCTGAAGATGTAGGATTTTCAAAATTCATCAGTATGGGTAATAAAGCTGATATCTCAGATGAAGAGATCATGCAGGCCCTGGCTGAAGACGAAAATACAAAGGTTATCCTGGGGTACATTGAGGGAGTAAGGGATGGGAAAAGGTTTGTTGAGATTGCCGGCCAGGTATCTAAAAAGAAACCGCTCATCATTCTCAAGTCAGGCATTACCAGTGCGGGAGTAAAAGCAGCTTCGTCCCATACCGGAGCGCTTGCAGGACGGGAGACATCTTTTGAAGCTGCCTTCAAGCAGAGTGGGGTTATCCGGGCCAACACCGTTGGTGAACTCTTTAATTATGCCATAGCTTTCGCCAATCAACCCCTGCCTCAGGGTCCTAATATAGCCATCTTAACAAACTCCGGAGGCCCGGGAATCATAGCAGCAGATGCCTGTGACAAGGCAGGTCTTCAGCTCGTTCCCCTTCACAAAGAAACAGTTGATGAGCTTAGAAAATTTTTACCGCCTTTTGCATCATTTTATAATCCCGTTGACATCCTTGGAGATGCTACAGCAGAGAGATACGAAAAAGCCCTTTACACCGTTGTACAGGATGAAAAGGTGCAAGGGGTATTAGTTCTTTTGACGCCAACAGCAATTGTGGATGTGGATGGAACTGCCAAGGCGATAGCAAATATTGCCCATTTAATTGATAAACCAATATTGACCTCATTCATGGGGAAAAAGAGTATAGAATCCGGTGCAAAGATTCTCATGAAGTACCATGTTCCAAATTACAGTTTTCCGGAACATGCCGTCTCTTCCCTCAATGCAATGTATCAATACAATGTATGGACAAAGAGGCCTGAGAAAACCTATCCCAACTTTAATGGTTTGAAGGATAAGGTCCTCGACATATTTGAAGGAGTAAGGGAAGAGAAACGTGACCATTTGACAGATTCAGAAATGTATGAGGTTTTACATTCCTACGGATTTTCGCAACCAAGGAGTCTGACAGCCAGAACCTCTGAAGATGCAGTTGCAGCGGCGAAAGGTATTGGTTATCCTGTGGTAATGAAGATTGCTTCGCCTCAGATCCTTCATAAGAGTGATATCGGTGGGGTCAAACTCAATATTAACAGCAAAAAGGAAGTGGAGAATGCATTCTTTGATATCACTACACGGGTTAAACATATTATGCCCGCGGCTCAGATATATGGAGTGATGATTCAGGAGATGGTTTCCGGAGGAAGAGAGGTTATCATTGGCATAACACGCGATGCTCAGTTTGGACATATGATCATGTTCGGACTTGGGGGGATCTATGTAGAGGTTTTAAAGGATATTTCTTTCCGAATTACACCATTAAGTACGGAAGATGCTCATGAGATGATCAGGGAGACAAAAGTCTTTCCTCTCTTACGGGGAGTGAGAGGAGAAGCAGAAGCAGATATCGAGGCTATTGAAAAATCCATATTACTTCTCTCGCAGATGGCTTTGGATTTTCCACAGATCATCGAAGCCGAAATAAACCCACTCCTAGTTAAGGAAAGAGGTGAAGGAGTGGTAGCTGTTGATGCACGATTTATTATAGGAGGGGATTAAAATGATTTCTCTATATGTAGGTTCTACATCAGGATATTCCGGCAAGAGCCTGGTCTCTATAGGACTAGGTTTTAAGTTCAAGAAAGACGGTTTCCGTGTAGGATATATCAAGCCTGTAGGTATATTACCGATCAAGATCGAAAATATTTTATCGGATAAAGATGCCTGGTTTATCTATAGAGCACTGGAGTTGAAAGATCCCGTTTCTGAGATATGTCCTGTTGTATTGACCCAGGAGCTCACCGTTAAAGCCTACCAAAAGGATGTGAAGGGTCTTTTAGGAAAAATTATAAAATCTTATCAACAATTATCAGAAGATAAAGACATTATGATTATTGGTGGTTCAGGGAGTATTTATTCCTGGAGTGTTCTTGGTGTATCAGGCCTTAAGGTAATCAAGCGCCTTAATACAAAGGTGATTATTGTAGTAAAGTATGAAGGCGATTACTGTGTTGATTATATCCTTCAGGCAAAAAAGGATCTTAAAGATCACTTCATAGGGGTAATTTTCAATAAAGTTACGCATGAATATAAACAAGGAGTAGAGGAATATATTGTTCCTTTTTTAAACAGAACAGGTGTGGATATTATCGGCATATTGCCACATGATCCCCTGGTTGGTTCCATTACTGTAGAGGAATTGAATGAAATGTTGGGTGGTAAGGTTTTATGCTGCCATGACAGACTGGGTAATCTTATTGAGCATTTCTTAATTGGAGCTATGCAGGTTGATCGTGCAACAGAATATTTTAAGCGGACGAAAAATAATGCCGTTATTGTGGGCGGTGACAGAGCTGATATACAGTCATCTGCTATAGAGTCCGGCACAGAATGTCTCGTTCTTACCGGTGAACTTTATCCAGGTGAAATCATAATAGCCAGGGCTGAACAGAAGAAGATACCCATTATCGTAGTCAGAGATGACACCTATTCAGTTGCGAAGAAATTGGAGAAACTCTCAGTAAGGTTACGACTGAGGGACAAGGCAAAAGTTGCCCACGGAATGGATCTGGTTATGCAGAACGTAAACTTCCCCTTGCTCTATAAAAAGCTGGGTCTCACTGTAGGACAGTAGCCCTCTTGTGAATATGTCCCCATTTTGCTGAATTAATGTCTTGACATAAAAAAGACTTTGATATATAAAGATGTATGCAAATTCCTATTAAGTTGACCGAATTCGTCTGTCCCAATGACTCGTGCCATGATCATGGAAAACGGGGACTGGGAAATATCGTCTTGTATGACAGATACGGACGAAATCAAAGGAAACTCCTTAAATGTAAAACATGCAATTCAACCTTTTCAGAGCGGCGCAGTTCATTTTTCTTTGGTCTCCACACGAAAGAGACCACGATAAAGGAAGTCATTCATCATCTTCTTGAGGGAATGAGTTTCAGAGAGGCTGCAATTGCATCTCATCTCGATAAGGATACTGTCCAGAGGATATGGAAAAGATTCTTGCTGTCTTGTGAAGAGTCAGTGGAAAGCCTTTTGAAGGAATTCAACATAAGGCTTGAAGATCTCATAGTTCTCCTATATAAGAGGACTCAAAAAAGGCTGAAATGAAACAATGAGTGAGATACGGATTGCGATTGCAGGGATAGGAAATTGTGCCAGTTCTTTGATTCAGGGGATTGAATATTACAGTGCCCTGGGAGATAACCATCCTGACAAGAACCTCGGCCTGATGCATTATGACCTTGGAAGGTATAAACCGGATAACATCAGGATTGTGGCTGCCTTTGATATAGACGAAAGAAAAGTCGGCAAGCCCCTTCATGAAGCTGTCTTTGCCAAACCAAATTGCACAAAAACATTCAATGGAGGTCTTCCGGATTACTCCGTCACTGTTGAAATGGGTGAAGTGCTCGATGGTGTAGCACCTCATATGGAAAATTATCCGGAGGACAGAAGATTCGTAGTCGCAAGAAAGAAGCCCTGTAATGTTGCGCAGGTACTGGAGCAAAGCGGTGCAGACATACTCTTGAGTTACCTGCCTGTTGGATCTGAACACGCAGCAGCCTATTATGCCGAGGCATGCCTGGCAACCGGTGTTAGTCTCATCAACTGTATACCTGTTTTTATTGCCTCTAATGCAACCTGGGCAAAACGCTTTGAAGAAAAAAATATTCCCATCGTAGGAGACGATGTCAAGAGCCAGATAGGCGCAACAATCATTCATCGGATGCTGACGAAGCTTTTTGAAGACAGAGGTGTAAAAATAGACTCTACATATCAACTGAACGTGGGCGGGAATACTGATTTTTTGAATATGTTAAATCACAGCAGACTGAAATCCAAGAAAATATCAAAAACAGAGGCCGTTCAGTCACAACTTCAGAATAGATTGAACAATGAACATATCCACATAGGTCCTTCTGATTATATTCCCTGGCTCAAAGACAACAAGATTTGTTTTCTGCGGATAGAAGGAAGGAATTTTGGAAATGTGCCTGTGAGTCTGGAACTCAGACTTTCTGTAGAAGACTCACCAAACAGTGCGGGAGTCGTCATAGATGCCATACGCTGCTGTAAAATCGCGCGAGACAGAAGGGTAGGTGGGGTGCTTATTTCTCCTTCAGCGTATTTCATGAAGCATCCAATGGTGCAATACCCGGATGAAGAAGCACGAAATATGGTGGAAGAATTTATTATCGGAAACAGGGAAAGATAAAGGGTGTTAAGTGCAAAACTCGGTCATTTTCTTGACACACCCCTCAACCATATTGCAAAACGAATTCCTTTCAGTCCGAACACCCTCACATTTGTCGGTTTTCTCACAACGGTTTCTGCAGCGATTATTATTCCCAAAAATATTAGACTGGGCGGCATATTAATCCTGGTCGGTGGAATCTTTGATGTTTTTGACGGAGTTGTTGCACGGTCGAGAGGAAAAGCTACGAAATTCGGGGCATTCCTTGATTCTGTACTTGACAGGTACTCGGATGCATTCCTTTTTTTGGCTGTGGCATGGTATTTCCGAGATAAGGGTAACCTTTTAGGTATCTATCTTAGCCTCGGCACCTTAGTAGGTGCTTTCCTCATTAGCTATGCAAGGGCAAGGGCAGAAGGAATCGGTGAATCATGCCATACGGGCATTATGGAAAGACCCGAGAGGATTATTCTTTTAGCTTTTGCTGCTATCACCGGTTGGCTTTTACCCATATTATGGATAATGCTCATCCTTACACACATCACGGTCTTTCAGAGGATTTATCATGTGTGGAGGATACTGCGATAATCTCTCTTGGGAATTGGTTCTCATAGTATTTATCACGGGTTTAAATAAAAAATATTCCTAAGACAACCCGAACTTTCTATGTAAATTCTTGGATTAAAAATGCGGCACTGAATGTCTCACGCATTCAGTGCCGCTACTCCTGTGACCTCAGGTCAAATGTGACCTTTGTTCTTGTCAGGCTTGTTCAAAGATATGTCCGATCAAGATTCTGTTAAACACCTTTTTTACGGAACGAACGACGGACTGAGAACGTTTATAGTCTTCATGAGCGTATTGTTGAGCCTCTTGATCTCGCACCTTGGCTGTTTTGTGGAGGTATTCCAGCCACATGCCATGATTTCTTCTCCTGCAAAAGCCGGGGCATAGTCAGCCCATGCATAATCCGCAACATAGTCTGAAGTGGTCAATAAATTGATATTCTTAATCAGCGCACCGGTTGATCCATTTTCAACCTGGCAAACAAACTGCCCCGAGATGCGATTACGGGCACAGGCTATCAGTTCGTCATTTCCGTCATCATTCACGTCAGAAAAGGATGCAGAGTATATGGAAAGATCATAATTAGGATTCAAAACCTTCATATTAGGAGTCAATGCAGTACCGATCAGTGGGTCAACAACCCTGCAATACATTTGTTGATCGGTGGCTTTCGTCCAGCAAAAACTTATTTCACGGGTATTGGAGTCACCATCAATATTTGTATAGATTGAGTAAGAAAAGGAATATACGGAACCATCGTAGTCAGATCCCGAAGGGATAGCCACAAATTGTCCGACACCCACTGATGCACCCGTCTTCAGATCTTTAATCTGACATTCAACTGCGCTGTCAGAGATCCTTATGCCGCAGGCTAATCCGTCATAAGAACTGTCAGCATTGAAATCAGAAATTGTTAAGTAGGTCCCGACCAGATAGGCTGGCGTCAGAATATTGATATTGGCCATAACGGTTTTTGTTGCCGTATTGATGGTCTGACATCTCATTTGCCCGTTACTTTGATTTTCAGCACACGCTATGATATCAGCAATGCTATCCCCGGTGAGATCATAATATAGAGTGAAGTCAGGATCAATTCGTCTTGCTACTGACATGATACTTACGTCATTTTGCGCCTTAGTGAAGACAACTCTTTCCACCCCAAAATCGTCTTTCACCACCTGAACATCGAGTTGTCCATAAGCAGATATTTCCCATGTTAACACCGAAACTGCCATAAGAATTAAGAAACAGATTTTTTTGATACTTTTTGTTTCCATATCATTCCTCCTCGCTAAAATAAAAAATCAGCAGAATCTAAATTATTAAAGATGAATACCACCTCCTCTATTCATATTGGTTAGAACTCCTTTGAGAATTACTATACTACAGTGGGAAGTAGAATAGGAATGACAATTCGCTGTAGTCGGAGGTAGGTATCAAAATTTGAATACCTTGTGCCTTTGGATCTTACGATTTATCATATACGGACTCTGATGGATTAACAAGGGAGGAGCCGCCATCCGTATGCTCAAAATAAGTGCAACTTTTTATTGGGAACAGATATAAATCAC
>JBGPPR010000001.1:0-31444 GCA_041488675.1 Thermodesulfovibrionia bacterium | reverse complement strand
TTAGGTAATGTCAATCAGGAAGAAGTTTGAATTTTCTCTAAAACCAAAGTTGCAATCTGACGTCTTCTTAACCTCGGCACAACCATGTGTTTTCAAACAGTACTTTGATACATCTCACTGAGCAGAATTCTGAATTTCAGGCACTGCTCCACTAGTGTGCTGTCTTATAAATAACTTTACGTCTTTCGTCATTCCGAGCTTGACCCGGTCTACGACTCATGGAGAATCCAGTCTTCTTGCTCTGGATTCCCGCTTTCGCGGGAATGACAGCATCGGAATCAGTGTAAAGAAGTGTTTCAGACACTACAGTTGTCACGTCCTTTTTTACTAAACAGAAGACAAATTTGTGAACTACAATCCCATTTTCCTTAGTGCCTCGTCAGCCGAATCTCTTGGAGAAGTCACCTCCTCAGGGAGATAGAGCATCACCCCACCTTTAACCGGTCTTACGACAATCCTTCCTTCCTGGGCTAATCTGTTCGTTACCTCGACAGGGTTTTCACCATCAAAATATTTCTTGAAGGCACTATTAAATCCGGAATATACAGAATGAATTCCCTTGTATCCCTCCTTTCTTAAACTCACGATTGCTCTCCTTATAAATTCTTCATAGCTCAACTTCTCCGACATCGTCTTGCCCCCTTTCCTTTCTCTCCCGGTTAATTTGCACAGGTTCTACCTCTAAAGACCTCAACCATTCTGTAATAACTTTCTTCATGGCCCGTGCATTATGGCCATGCCATTTTTTCCTCTCCTTTGGATGATAACTAAGGACGTCTTTAAATCTTCTGAAAGCTCCTTTACCATCGAGCGCATGAGCAAGCTCTCCTCTAAGAACAGGTTCTTCAACGGTTTCCAAAAATTCAAGCATAACCTGATGTGCCTCAGGCGAATGTCTCTCCGGGATGCGGACATATCTTCCATCTTTGTCGAGCATCACATTCAGTACGAGTTCTACCTCATCTTCCATCCAAGAAGGCAATGTTGGCTCTTCAGAAAATTCAATGTATTCAATATCGTCTCCGATCGCATCAAAATCACCCTCATAGAGTCTCACCCCAACCTTGTCCAGGATATCCTCTGATAGAGCTATAACTTCTCCGGTATGAAGGTCAAGGAAGTAATCAAAGGAATCCCTGACGACATCTTCCATCGCCTTCTGAATTTCATCAAAGTCTACCTTCAGTAGTTTCATTCCATGAACGATCTTTATTCATAGTTCTTGACACCTATAAAATCTGTAAATGTTGCCCGCACGCCTTTCTCCAGCCACAGGCCTTACAATATGTATTTGCCCATTCCTCGATTATCTCTGGAATTTTATCCTTTATCATCGACCACTGTACTTTTCCGTCAGCGCTCAATCTTAGCAATTCCAATGCTCTCCTGTCCATCTCTCTTATCTCATCATCGGAATCTTTATCAACAAGGCATCTTTCCCCTTTCAGATGGGGGCATTTGCCACAAACATCATCCGCACCGGTACAAATTGCAATCTCTTCTCCAGATCCGGCTCTTTCCAAAATCTTCCTCAGGTTTGAAATAAATTCGAGAGCGTAACCTTCCCCACTAAAGAAATGGAGACACATGAGATGATGCCCTCTGAGTCTGATGCACGGTCTGATGGGAAACGTCATGTCTAAGTCTTTTAGGGCTCCATGAGCGGATCCTTTAACCCCGCCTTTCTGAAACCTTCTGTGCGGATTACGCAGCTCTCACATAAACCACAGGGGACATAATTGTGATGAGTAATGCGTGAAGTGTAATGTGTGTTTTTTCTCATCCCATTACGCATTACGGATAACGCATCACCGCCTTTCTGCGGGTCATAGCAGCTCCAGGTTAAAGAGTAATCAAGCCCGAGTTCCACTCCCTTCTTGATTATCTCAGATTTTTCCATTGATACGAGAGGCGCTCTTATCACAAACCTTAACCTGCCTTCAACAGAAGCTTTTGTTGCAAGGTTTGCCATATCCTCAAATGCCCAAAGGTATTCAGGTCTGCAGTCGGGATAACCGCTATAGTCGACGGAATTTACACCGATAAAGATATCCTCAGCCTCTAAAACCTCTGCCCAACCCAGGGCAAAGGAGAGAAAAATTGTATTGCGGGCCGGGACATAGGTCACCGGAATTAGTGACGAGTCCTTTTTTTCACACGTTACTTGTGGCTCGTTAATTGTGACTCGTTTGGGTACTTTCCTATCTGAAGTGAGAGCCGAACCCCCGATGCTCCGGAGATCAAAATGAATAATAAGATGCCGTCCAACTCCAAGGGCTTCGGCAACCAACTGTGCGGACTCAATCTCCCTCTTGTGCCGTTGGTTATAATCAAAACTGAGGGCGTATAATTCATACCCCTCGGATTTTGCAACTGCAAGGGTCGTTGACGAATCAATTCCCCCGCTGAGGAGAACCACAGCTTTCCTTCTCGTCATCTCTTCACCCTTCAGAAAACATCGTCTGCAGTTCCTTCTTTTCCGTCCGCCCCAGTACTCATGACAACAAATGTATGCATACCGTGTTTGTAAATGTAAGGTCTTTTCCAGGGATCTAATTGTCTGGATACAGCATCCAATGTCTCCGGGTAATCACCGTGCTCAAACTTATACGCTTCTATCTTCAACCTCAAGCTCTCAACTGCTTTTGACGCCCTGAATTTCTTAATTGTATCATCCCCATTTAAAAAAGCGAGAGAAAGTGAGAGCATGACGGAAATTACTATCGCTCCCTTCACAGCAACTTTATACAATACTGAATCAGAAATCCTTGGTATTCTTACTTCTTCTAATGGCTCTTCAATAACAGGAGCAACCTCTTTGGCTTCCACAATTCCTTTGCCCATGAGGGAAAAGAGGATTTTGGCTACTGTGAACCCGTCTTTTCCGCTGATATCGATTATTGTGCTGAGATCATTTTCTCCGTCTACCAACGGCAGGATTTCTTGCTCCTCTTTGCTCAAATCAGCAACAGCCCCTGTAGTAATTATTAAAACTGCATCGAGCGCTAATCTTCCTTCAAGGACAGACCATTCATCAAGTATCCTCAGGCCCTCCATAAGCAGGTGTTGAGTATCAAGAGTTATGGGAACTTCCTTATCACCGGCGGAATCAAGAGTTATTGCCTGAGGTGTAAACTCATAGGTCCCCTTCTCCCAGCTAAACAATTGGAGAACTGTTTCAGTAATCTGGCCGGTCAAAACTTCCTTTATGTGTTCTTTATCAACAACCCCCTTTTTCAGGAGGATACCGCCGAGCGCCTTTCCCGTTCTGCGTTGTTCCTCGAGAGCAATTTGCAGGTCTTCATCCTTCAAGGCACCTCTTTTCAGAAGCACCTTCCCCAGCCTGGCGTCTTCCTGCCTCCTTTGTGATGTAGCTCTTACAATGTTGCCCTCCATGAAAAAGACCTTTACCTCATCTTTCTCTCCCTCCAAGGCAAGAACCCCGCTCTTCCGCTGGAAATGAATCAGTTGGAGTATATCGGCAAGGCCAAAGACTTCTAAAGAACCTCTCAAAGCCATCCCTTGGCAAGCCTCAGTTGTGTAATGATATTAGATACGAGAAGTACCATTACCAGAAGGAAAGGAGCACCCCAATTCAGCCAGAGGTGCGGAAAATAAGGCATTCCAACCACAAAGGTAGAACTGATGATGAAGGCTGTCAGGAGGAATAAGAACAACCAGAGAATGAAAAAACCTTTTAATACGAATCCTGCATATATGTAGGCAGATCCCGGCAGCAGGAAAGACAGGACCTTTAGTATACTTCTACGTCTCATCTGATATTCATAAACAGTCTTAAGCCTTGTGATTCTCTCTCTTGCATCGAGTTCATGGAGTTCAATCAGGGATTTATAACACTGCAAACACATATTTCCCCACAGTACTCTTCTCACACATTTGTTACAGATGATTGTACCGCATTTCTTGCACCTGTATGCCCTGGCTCTCATGCGCTTGTTTAATACATAAAACAGGGCACCAATGAAAACAGCCAGAACAGGCAACCGTCTCGGCGGTAGCATTGACAAGCCAAATGCAGAGACTCCGGCTGCTTTCTCGCGAGAGTATTCCCAGAGAGCTGAGATTGGAAGGACTTCATCAACAACAAGTCTGTTCGGGTTCTGGCTGAAGACTGCCTGGAACCCTGTAATTGCATCAGGATCCATCCTTTGAGCATAGAGAAAATACTCCTCACCTTTCACCAAATCGAGTGTCCTTCTCAAAACCTGGCTCATATTGTAGTAAGCAGAAACAAGAGGTTTTATCTGTATCGATTGTTGATAGAGTTTTATGGCCTTTTCCAAATCATCTTTTGCAACATAGCAATTTGCAAGATTGTTGTAAAATGCAGGGTCGGGATTTCCCGCAATAAGTTTATTGTATATCTCTATCGCCTCGTCGTAATACCCTTCACGTTTCAAGGCAAGGGCATACGAGGAAAGGGCTGCTTCATCTTCGGAATTATTCAGAACAGAAAGGGCATATCTGCTATCTCTTGACTCATTGACTTCAATAACTGCCTTAAGGACGCTCGAAGAAGGGACACTAAAAGCGATCGAAGAGGCTTTTAAGAGCCATGGGGAAAGGAAGAGAAAAAGAAGGTACAGATAAACAACAGATCTGTCAACTTTTTTCAAATAAAGTCCGAGTACGATGAGGATACTTCCCATTAAGAGGAGAGGCCCTGCAAAAGCTGAAATGATTACAATTAGAAGGAGGAGCATCCTGTTCTTCCGCTCCATGATATCGTGAGTAAGAAGAGGCAAATCTCTCATAAGCCTTATGATAATAATAATTAACATGGAGAAGACAAAGGAAATGATCAAACCCAAGAAAAGGGAACCCGCAAGCGTAAAGGTCCACCAAAAGTTCCTCTTATATGCCTCTATTCCTCCGAGCATATAATCATAGGCTTTGTACATCCTTCCTCCAAAGGCGGAAAAATTGGCCTTTGATAACTCAAAATATACTGCCGGCAAGTCTGGAGAGCATCTCAATGCTTCTTTCAGAATTTCCTCCTTTTGGGAAGGATTTGCTCTTGACTTCTCTATGAGAAAATATGAGTAAGACTCTGAATTTCTGATCCCTCTATCAAGCTGTTCTTCATAGAAATCTTTCCCTGCTGAAAAAAAAGGAATGAGAAGCAAAGACAAGAAAACTGCGATAGAAAACTTTTTCACACGCGTTCTCCTATCCTTCTCTCAGTGCCTTTCATGAGCCTTTGGATATTATCTGTATGGCGTATGAGAATAAAAAGTGTTACAAGAAGAGCGACAGGAAGCTTGTCTTTACTATCGAAAAGAATAATGTTTAATGGCAAGAGTCCAAAGGATATAAGAGCACCGAGAGAAGAATACTTTGTAGTTATAACAACCGCCATCCATATCACAAAAGTAATGAGAGCTGTTCGTGGAGAGTAAAGGATAAATACTCCAAGGCTTGTCGCAACTCCTTTACCTCCTCTGAAGCCCAGGAAGACGGAAAAGTTATGCCCAAGGATGGCCGAAAGACCTATGATACCTTCATAGAAAGTTCCCAGTCCAAAGTATCTTCCCAGTGCTACTGCGAGAGTACCCTTCAGCATGTCGCCAAGGAGGGTTAAAGCAGCCGGTCCCTTTCCGAGAGACCTCAGGACATTGGTTGCACCAATATTTCCGCTTCCAACCTTTTTAAGGTCAACCCCTTTTGCCTTTGCTACTAACATACCAACAGGGATCGATCCCATTATAAAGGCACAAATAATAAGGAGAGTTATTTTCAGCATATGTATATAAATGATATCATCACCTTTTTTTCATATCTTTCTCCAGAAAGATATAGTGTACTGGGCTCCTGATATTATAGACAGCATAAGCGCAACCGATATCAATATAAATCCGGCATCGTAAAGACTGTCTATTCGAGGAGAAAATAGAGCCGATATAACCCCAAAAGCAATAATAGACAATGATATCGCTGTTATTTTCCGTGCTAACCTCTTATATCTTTGTTGTATTAAATATGTTGCATAAAAGAGAAAGGAAGCAATAACTGCGAATACAATCACCATTTTGTCGAATATGCTCCCCATGAGAATGAGACAGAGAATGGCAATTATCTGCGTAAAGGTCTTCATCTTGCCCCCCATTTCGGCCGGGATGATAACATTTTTTGAAAGGGCTACAGCCCTAAGACCTGTCACGAGGAACTCCCGCACTATGATAACAATTGCTATCCATGCCGGCAGCCTTTCCATGTCAACGAGTACAATCAGCGCAGATATAACTAAGAACTTGTCTGCAAGAGGATCAAGGATAATCCCCAATTTCGTTATTTCTCCGGAGTGACGTGCGAAATAACCGTCGAGGTAATCTGTTATTGAGGCGATTCCGAATATTAGGGCACCGACTATCTGATGCTGATAGACAGAGAATATAAAAACGGGGACGAGGAGAATCCTGCTCAACGTCAGGACCGTCGGCAGGTTAAGCCTGAGAGTATTCATCGATTATGCCTTCCCACAGACCCTTTGCTTTTAAAAGAAAATCACATACTTCTCTGACGGCGCCCCTGCCTCCCTTACTTTTTGTTATCATCATTGCAGCTCTCTTTGCTTCTTCAGCAGCATCTGCAACAGCGACGGAAAATCCAACCCCTTGCAAGAGAGGGAGATCAACGATATCGTCACCAATATATGCGACCTTTCCTGAGTCGACGGAATATTTTTCAAGCAGATGACGATAGGGAACCCTCTTGTCATGACACCTCTGATAGACTTCGGTTATGCCGAGTTCAGAAGCCCTCCTCTCGACAACTTTCGAATATCTACCCGTAATCATCGCCACTATGAACCCTGCCCTTATGAGCATCTTGATTCCATGTCCATCTCTCACATGGAAGGACTTGAACTCATTTCCCTCATTATCCAGCATAATGCTGCCATCAGTAAGGACGCCATCAACATCAACAATAACTATCTTAATGTGCCTGGCAAAGTTCAGGAGCTTCTTCTCGGAATTTTTTTTCACTCTCGAATCTTTCAGACTATTCCCTGTCTCAATATATCGTGGAGGTGTATTATCCCGATTGCTCGACCATCGCCATCAAGTACAACCAAGGCTGTTATTGAATGACTTTCCATAATAGACAATGCTTTCGCAGCCAGTTCCTCTTCACGTAATGTTTTAGGGGTTCCCGACATAACCTCTTTTGCTGTCAACTCAAAGAGCCGGCCGCCCCATTTTTCCAAGCCCCTCCTTACATCTCCGTCGGCAATGATCCCCGCAACCCTGCCGTTATTGTCCAGGACAATGGTATGGCCAAGTCTCTTGGAAGACATCTCTATCACCGCCTTTGACATCGGTGTATCAAGAAACACCTTTGGGATATTGCCCCCCTTATGCATAAGGTCTTGCACGGTAATGAGCAGTTTCTTGCCAATGCTTCCCCCGGGATGGAAAAAGGCAAAGTCTTCTTCTTTTAGGCCTTTTTTCACGAGCAGGGCAACAGCCAGGGCATCACCGATTGCCATGGCCGCAGTCGTTGATGCCGTCGGCACAATGCCGAAGGGATATGCCTCTTCCTTTACAGAGACATCGAGAGTGACGTCAGCCGCCCTGGACAACGTAGAGTTTGGATTTCCTGTTATTGAGATAAGGCAAAGGTTGAACCTCTTTAAAAAAGGTATCAACCCCACAATTTCTTCTGTCTCACCGCTGTTAGAGATGGCTAATAGGACATCACGGGAGGTAACCATTCCCAGGTCGCCATGACCTGCCTCTGCAGGGTGCAGGAAAAAGGCGGGCGTGCCTGTTGACGCCAGTGTGGCTGCTACCTTCTTACCAACAAGACCAGACTTGCCCATGCCGGTTACAACCACTCTCCCTCTGCATTCATAAATACTCTCAACAGCCTTCTCAAAATTGCTGCCAAGCCTTTCGATCAGGGCATAGACGGCATCTGCTTCTGTTCTCAAGACCTTTCTTGCTATATCAAGAATATTGTCCATTCAATCAAGGTCTCCAGATTATCTGTTCTTGTCAATATTTTCACAGACACTGCCGGGATCTGAACTAAATCCACGAGGCTATTATATCGTATCACCTTCATCTTTTAAAGCCTTCTAATATGAGCTTTTCATATGAAAAATCTCATGCCGTTCAAGAAACAGGATATGCTTCTTGCCTTGGATAATTGTCAAAAAAACGCTTCATCAGAATATTTTTTTGCATTCATTATGAAATAGGCGCATACAAGGTAGAGGGAAATTCCGATAATCAGTGCGGGAAGGAATCCTGTTCTCCTTGTCAAAAAGACTACAGAAAATATATAAGCAAGCCAGGGGAAGAGCATGATGATAAGCCCCTCAGCATATGAAACGACAGCCTTCTGTCCGGATTCAAAATAAATGGTCAAAAACGTTATCATTGTCACAACCGGTAAATTTGCGAGGAAGGCTGCCAGCAGACCTTTTGCATGGCTGGCGAAAAAGGTAACGACACTCACAACGATCCCACCCGTCAAGAAATAGAAAAAATATTTTATTTCCATAAATTTTTGCAGTTCACGCAATCCGTAAAACTATCTCTGGGGAAAGACTGCCGTGTGAATATTTTCCACCGTCCTCAAAAGAGCAAGGACACTATCTACTGAAACCATATTTGGTCCGTCACACAATGCCCTGTCAGGATCAGGATGGACCTCGATGAAGAGCCCGTCTACTCCAACTGCTGCAGCTGCCCTTGCAAGAGGTTCTGCAAATTCCCTCTGCCCTCCCGAGGAGTTTCCCTTTCCGCCTGGAAGTTGCAGGCTGTGAGTCACATCAAAAAGAATGGGATATCCAAAAGACTTCATAATGGTTAATCCTCTGAAGTCGACAACAAGATTATTATATCCAAAGGATGTTCCCCTCTCTGTAATGAAAAGGTTTTGATTGCCTGTAGAGGTAAATTTATCAATGATATTTTTAACATCCCAGGGGGCAAGGAACTGGCCTTTCTTGATATTCACAGGTTTGCCCGTGCGGGATGCTGCAAGGATTAAATCAGTTTGTCTGCTCAAAAAAGCAGGTATCTGAAGAGCATCAAGAACCTGAGAGGCAGGTTTAATCTCCTCTATTGCATGGACATCAGAAATTACCGGAACATTGAATTTGCTCCTGACATCAGAAAGCATCTTTAATCCCTTTTCCATTCCCGGGCCCCTGAATGAGGAAAGGGATGTCCTGTTGGATTTATCATAAGAACTCTTAAAAATAAAGGAAAGTCCAACTCTCCGGCATATTTCTTTCAGTTTTTCCGCAGTATAAAAAACAACATCCTGGCTTTCAATAACACAGGGACCTGCAATGATGAAAAGTGGATTATTGCCTCCAAGTCTTGCATTTCCTATGTTTATTTCTCTGGTCAATGCTAAAGACCTCTGCTTTTCTCTTCCCCACTAACCTCTAAGTATGGGAATAAAGATCTTTTCTCTTTGAGAGATGCTCCGATAAAGGCCTTGAATAAGGGGTGCGGGTCCGTCGGCCTTGACTTGAACTCCGGATGAAACTGGCATCCGAGAAACCATGGATGGTCTTTAATCTCTATGATCTCTACAAGTTCCCGATCAGGGCTCAAACCACTAATCTTTAAGCCATGCTGCGTGAGTATCTCCCTGTAGGCATTATTGAATTCATACCGATGCCTGTGCCTTTCAGATATCTCTTTCGTCTGATACGCCCTGAAGGCGGCTGTTTCTTCCTCAAGGATACAGGGATACGCCCCGAGTCTCATAGTACCGCCCTTCTGAGAACTTTCCGAACGAACCTCAATCCTTCCCTTTCTGAAGTCATACCAACTCTCCATCAGATAGATAACGGGCGCCGGCGTATTAACATCAAATTCAGTACTATTTGCAGAAAGACTGCAGACGTTTCTCGCAAATTCGATCACGGCACACTGCATGCCGAGGCAGATTCCAAAATACGGAATCCTTTTTTCCCGGGCATACCGTATAGACTTCAATTTTCCTTCAATGCCTCTATGCCCAAAGCCCCCCGGCACCAAAATTCCATCGGCCTCGGAGAGATACCGTTCAGGTACCTGGACCTCTACTTCCTCTGAATCTATCCACTGGAGATTCACCCTTGCATCATTCGCAATACCCCCATGGGTAAGGGCTTCCATGAGGCTCTTGTAAGAGTCCTTAAGCCCCGTATATTTTCCAACAATTGCGATGGTGACCTCATGCTTGGGTTCTCTTACTTTGCTCACGATATCCTCCCAGAGTCTGAGGTCAGGCTCATTGAGATTCAGGCTCAGCCTTTTCCCGATGAAGTAATCAAGTCCCTCATTGTGCAACACAATGGGAACTTCATATATCGTGTCGACATCCCTTGCAGCAATAACAGCATCGCTATCGAGGTTGCAGTGAATCGCAATCTTTTTCTTTATATCAAGCGGAAGAGGCCTGTCGGTTCTGCATAAAAGGATATCAGGCTGTATACCTATTTCCCTGAACTCCTTTACACTGTGCTGTGAGGGCTTTGTCTTCAGTTCACCTGCTGACTTGACATAAGGTACAAGCGTAAGATGAATATAGAGCACGTTCTCTCTACCGACATCGTACCGGAACTGTCTGATTGCTTCGAGGAAGGGCAGGCTCTCAATATCACCGATGGTTCCACCGATCTCTACAATTACAACATCATAGCCATTGTTGACAGATTTTATTGCCTTCTTAATTTCATCAGTAATATGAGGCACTACCTGGACTGTTTCCCCGAGATAATCTCCTTGCCGCTCTTTGGTGATAACATTGTAGTAAATCTTGCCGGTTGTGTAGTTGTTCGCCTGTGATGTCCTCAGTGATGTAAATCTCTCGTAATGACCAAGGTCAAGGTCTGTTTCTGCGCCATCATCCGTAACAAAGACCTCACCGTGCTGGAACGGACTCAGGGTACCGGGATCAACATTGATATAGGGATCCAATTTCTGGAGGGTCACTTTTAATCCCTTCGCCTCAAGGAGCGCACCGGTAGCAGCCGCGGCAATACCTTTACCGAGGGCTGAAACGACACCACCCGTTACAAAGATGTACTTAGGCATTTCTCCACCTTTCTTAGGTCCTCAGGGGTATCCACCCCAAAGGTTTCAAAGAAGGTTTCCTTTGTTTTGATTCTTATCCCCTTTTCGAGTGCCCTGAGCTGCTCGAGCTTCTCTATCTTCTCCAGATCCGTTGGTTCCATGCCGGATAGTCTGAGAAGTGTTTCTCTTCTGTAACTGTATATCCCAATATGCTTATAGCAGTGAAAATCGCGAATTGTGAAGGTGCCTGTAAAGTCTCTGCTCTCTGCTCCCTGCTCTCTGCTCGAAAGTTTCCACCCATCTCTGCAGTATGGAATCGGAGATCTCGAAAAGTAAAGTGCAAAGCCCTCTTCATCAATAACAACTTTGACCACATTCGGGTCCAGGACTTCTTCAACCTCTGTTATCCTTTTCATCAGAGTTCCTATCGAAGCCCTCTCATCACGAAGGAGTGAAATAACATCATCTATCATCTGAGGTCGAACAAGGGGCTCATCACCCTGTACATTGACAACAATATCGTAATCCAGATAAGCAGCAACTTCTGCTATCCTGTCAGTACCCGAGGGGTGTTCCTCCCTCGTCATAACAGCCTTGCCCCCAAAAGACAGTACCTTCTCAAATATGGCTTTACTGTCGGTCGCGACAATGACATCTCCGATAAGATGAGATCCTCTTGAATTCTCATACACATGCTGAATCAACGTTTTTCCTTTCAGGAGGGATAGAGGCTTTCCCGGAAAACGGGTTGACTTGTAACGGGCGGGGATAATGACTATTGCAGTCATAATTTAATTACTAATTATATAATTCTATCCCCTGTCTTGACAATACCTTTCCTCAACCAGTATAGTTTTTACTTAGGAGAAAAGGAGGAAAAGATAGATATGGCGTCAGTGCACAAGCTTCCAGGCTCTTCGTGGAGGGCATACATCGAGAGCGCTTTTTTTTCGAACTCTGTTCGAAAGACGACAATGGCTGAACTTTATAAGCTTGCCGTTAAACAACCGGAAGTGGTAACAACCTCTGAGCCGCTTTACAAGCCTGAACAGTTTGGTCTCCCCAAGAACGCTAAGGTCCTCATCTCCAATGACGGAGGTATTGTAGGCCGCACAGCCAGAGCAAGGAGACTGGTCCGGGAGATGGGAAAAGACAGAGACAAGTATCTCTATTTATTGGGAGAGGCAATATATAATTTGAACCGCCGTGAGGCATTGTGGCTTGAAGGAATTGTCGGCCTCCATCATGATTTTATGGTTAAGGCCCATCTCTTGAGTCCGGTGACAGATGCCAAGAACATGCTCGACTGGGGATTTAATTTTACCCCCTGGATGAAACCGTGGAGCGATCTGTATGCGAAATCGCGGGCGTTGGATGAACCGGACATCCTGGTTTTTGCTGACCCTGAATGGTCCCATCCCGATTTCCCCAATGGACTGGTCATCATCGATGAGATACAGAACTGCATTGCTATTTTAGGACTCCGGTATTTTGGTGAAAGGAAAAAAGGTACCCTTACCCTTGCCTGGACTATCGGTGTGCGTCAAAATATGGTTGCCTGCCACGGCGGTATCAAGAAAATTGGAAATAAGCCGCCCGTAGCAGTATTCGGTCTCTCAGGTTCGGGGAAATCTTCTATTACCAATAGCCATGATCATGCGGGAACATTGAGGAAGAATGAAAAGGTCACTGTTGTCCACGATGATGCGTTCCTGATCGACCTTGAGCATGACTTTACTGTTGCCCTTGAGCCAAGTCTCTTTGATAAGACAGATGCGGTTGTCTTTCAGGACCCCATAATCAAATATTTCTACTCAGCTCAAAATGTAGCCGTAACAGAGCGGCCCGGTGGGAACAAGAGGATTGTCTGCTCCGATATCAGGAATGACAATGGCCGTTGCCTGAAAACAAGAGACATGTTTAACCATGACGATTCATGCGAAAGACCCGGGATGGTTATCTGGCTCCAGAAGGATACAAGCATCCCTCCCATCTGCAAGGTTAATTCGACAAATCTTGCAGTAGCCATAGGCGCATCGCTGAGCACTTTGCGTGCAAAGGGAGTAGAAAATGTCGACCCTAAGGAACTTGAAAGGCTCGTCATCGAACCTTTTGCAAACCCCTTCAGGGTTCATCCTCTCCTTGTAGACTGCGTGCAATTCACGAAGTTATTCAAGCTCGGAACAGAGTGCTATATCCTGAATACCCATGCCTTCGGACTCCCCGGGAATCTCATTGACATTCCAAAAGAACTTTCCCTCCCAATTGTCACAGAACTGGTGCGGGGAAATATTGAGTGGAGGGAATGGAGGGCGTTTCAGGGGCTTCTCTTACCCAAGAATGGGAAAGAGCTTTTTGGCAACGATTATGACAAGAAATACAAACCAACGAGAGAACCTGCTTATCTGAGCTTCCTCCGTGACAGGATGCAGGACCGTATTACATATTTATCCAACAAAAGGGATTTGGAACAGGATATGGACAGCATCTTCATAGATCCTCTTGTGTCGGCAAGAATCGTGATCGACCAGATTCTGCATCCTGTTTAGAAAGGTTTTTTGTTTGGACGTCGCCTCTACGGTACAGCACCTCATCATAGCCGCTATTCCTATTTTGTTTGCAATAACCTTTCATGAGGTTGCCCACGGTTTTGTCGCAAACAAATTGGGGGACCCAACAGCCAGGATGATGGGAAGGCTTTCCTTTAATCCGCTCGTGCATATCGACCCCATTGGAACAGTAGTCGTTCCTGTGATGCTTTTTATATTATCAAACGGATCCTTCATATTCGGAACGGCCAAACCCGTTCCTGTGAACTTCCACAATCTGAGACACCCGAGACGGGACTCGGCTATTGTTTCTGCTGCGGGACCGGCCATGAATGTTGTTCTCGCTCTTGCCGGTATATTATTTCTTACTCTTATTCTCAAGATTTTCCCTTCCTCCACATCTTCAGCATCTGCTGTTCAGAGGATTGTGATTCCTCTTTCACTCATGTTTGATTACAGTATAAAGTTCAATCTTTTTATCGCTGCCTTTAACCTTTTTCCTGTTCCGCCGCTCGACGGGGGAAGAATAGTCGCAAGCCTCCTGCCGACAAAATATTCTTATCACTTCAGCAAGCTTGAACCTTATGGTATTCTAATTGTGCTCGCCCTCTGGTTTACAGGGATAGCTCATTATATTATTGTGCCGATACAGGCTTTTATTGAGATCATCCTTCGAATATTTCTTTTACCCTTTGGAGGTTTAATGTGAAAGACAGAGTCTTGAGCGGGATGCAGGCGAGCGGCAGACTACACCTGGGTAACCTGGTGGGTGCACTGAGTAACTGGGTCAGGCTTCAGGATCAATATGATTGTTATTATTTCGTCGCAGACTGGCACGCTTTAACAACAATGTATTCAGACCCTTCATTCATACGGGAATCCACAAAAGACATCTTCATCAACTTTCTCGCGGCAGGCCTTGACCCCGAAAAATGCACGATCTTCCTCCAGTCTAAGATTCCCGAACATGCAGAACTGCACCTGCTCCTCTCAATGATAACACCTCTTGGCTGGCTCGAAAGAGTTCCTACCTACAAAGAAAAACAGCAGGAACTCAAGGACAAAGATCTATCAACCTATGGGTTCCTCGGATATCCCCTGCTTCAGACAGCAGACATCCTGATATACAGGGCAAAATATGTTCCTGTGGGGATTGATCAGGTGCCGCACCTCGAGATAAGCAGAGAGATAGCAAGGCGTTTTAATCACCTCTACAGAGAAACCTTTCCTGAACCAGAGGCATTACTTACAGAGTTTCCAAAAGTGGTGGGTGTTGACGGGAGGAAAATGTCCAAGAGTTATGACAACGCAATATTCCTCTCTGATAGTCCTGAAGTGGTTCAACAGAAAATCATGACAATGATGACCGATCCCGCACGGGTGAAAAGGACAGACCCGGGAAATCCTGAACTCTCGCCCGTATATCAGATCCATAAGGTCTTCTCGTCAGAAAAGGAGATCGAGGAGGTTGGGACAGGATGCGCAACTGCAGGTATTGGCTGTATTGACTGCAAGAAGGTTCTCCTTAAGAATATCTTCACAGTTATGGATCCGATCTGGAAAAAACGCAATGAGCTCATTGCGAATCCGGACGTACTCTTTGACATCGTCAAGAAAGGGACGGACAAGGCAAAAAAGTCAGTAGAAGAGACTATGCAGCTTGTGCGGGATGCAATGGGATTGTATTAGTCCAAAAGTACAAAAGAGCCACAGTTCATAAGTCAGAGAGCGCGATAAAAACTCCACAATAGTTTGCCGCTGTGCATCAGAGATGATCGCAATTTCGTATTGCCCCTGCAGTTAAGTGAGGGTTTCAATCAGATATGAGATTCGATATCATAAATTCAGAACGTCTTTAGTCTTCTGGTATAATGACTTACTTCTTAGCTTGGTATATTAAAATGAACACAACAAAAAGGATTCAGTAAAATCAAGAGAGATTTATGAGAGAAATCATTTGGCATTTGATGGATGTATCACAGATTCTAAAGGAACTGAATACCGATCCTCAGAATGGTCTGACTTCTCAAGAGGTAGAAAACCGCATTGAGAAGCATGGCTACAATGAACTGAAAAAAGAAGAGAGAGTTTCTCCCCTCGCCATTTTCACCAATCAGTTCAAAAACGTTCTCATCCTTATTCTCCTCATAGCTACTGTCCTTTCAGCCCTTGTCGGGGAACTATTCGATGCCGTACTCATTCTCGTAATCGTAACTTTCTGTGCATTGCTGGGATTCATCCAGGAGTACAAGGCAGAGCACGCGATTGAGGCATTGAAAAAGATGCTCTCTCCGAACATAACTGTTTTGAGAGAAGGCAGGGAGGAGGAGATACCTACAAAAAATCTCGTCCCGGGGGATATCCTCATCCTTGAGGCCGGAGACAAGATTCCTGCAGATGCCAGGTTGATTGAAGTCCATTCATTGAAAAGTGATGAGGCGTCACTCACAGGGGAGTCTGTCCCCGTAAAGAAACACGCAAAGGAGCTACCAGAAGACGTAGCTATAAATGACCGGCGCAATATGGTCTTTGCAGGAACGATAATCACGTACGGCAGGGGAAAAGCCGTTGTCACCTCAACAGGGATGAATACGGAATTTGGAAAAATTGCCAAAGAAGTGACAGCAGTCGAGCCAAAAAAGACACCTCTGGAGAAAAGGACGAATGAGATCGGCAAGTGGCTCGGTATCATTTCTCTCGTCCTCTGCTTTCTCGTCGCAGGAATAAGCATTTTCAGAGAGTCACTGAACGGGAAGATCGATGCAGGCTTCATCGTGGGTATGGTAATGTTTGCCGTCTCCCTCGCTGTAGCAGCAGTCCCTGAGGCCCTGGCAGCAATTGTCACAGGCACCCTTGCCATTGGCATGCACCAGATGGCCGGGAGAAATGCCCTGATACGGAAAATGCCCGCTGTAGAGACCCTGGGTTGTACAACGGTAATATGCTCGGACAAGACAGGTACTCTCACGAAGGGAGAGATGACTGTCAGGAAGATATTCACAGGTGGCAGAACGATCGAGGTTACAGGTGCCGGCTATGCGCCTGTTGGAGAATTCAAAGGGTATGATGTCGCGGCTGCAATGAAGAGTGAAATAATTCGGACATTCCTAATGGGAGGACTTCTTTGCAACGATGCCTCCATGGAAAAAGTGGATGGCAAATGGACGATAAAGGGGGACCCTACAGAAGGAGCTCTTGTCGTTGCAGCAGCAAAGGCAAACTTGCATCAAGCTGAGGTACGTCTTGAAAATCCAAGGACTGAAGAGATACCTTTCAGCTCCGAGAGAAAAAGGATGACCACCATCAATCAGATGAAAGAAGGGAAAACAGTTGCATTTACAAAGGGAGCGCCGGAAGTGGTTTTGGAGCAGTGTTCTCATGTCCTAAAAGATGGCGGGATAAAGGAGCTTAATGAAGCAGAGAAGAAACAGATCCTGAAAATTAATGAAGAGATGGCACAGGGTGCTTTGAGGGTTCTTGCAGTTGCTCAGAAATATCTTCCGGAAGGGAGCACATACGCGGAGGAACAGGTCGAACAGGACATGATATTCCTGGGCCTCGCCGGAATGATTGATCCGCCGCGGGATGAGGCGATGGAGGCTATAAAGGTATGCAAACAGGTGCACATCAGACCAATAATGATTACGGGTGATCATGAGCTCACTGCTGTAGCTGTGGCAAAGGAAATCGGTATTTACAAGGAAGGCGATATCGTACTGACTGGTGAAGCATTGGAAAGGTTGTCTGATGAAAAATTCGAGACTATCGTGGACAAAGTTACTGTCTATGCGAGGGTATCACCGATGGATAAGTTAAAAATAGTCAAGGCATGGAAGAGGAAAGGTGAGGTGGTTGCAATGACCGGTGACGGTGTAAATGATGCCCCCGCCCTCAAACATGCCGACATAGGTATAGCCATGGGAATAACAGGCACTGAGGTCACGAAAGAGGCATCCGATATGGTTCTTAGTGATGACAACTTCGCCACCATAGTAAAGGCTATAGAGCGCGGCCGGTGGATTTACGACAACATAAAAAAGTACCTTACCTATCTGCTCAGATGTAATATCACGGAAGTGGTAGTTATCGGAGGTGTTGTGCTCATCAAGGGGCCTGAGTATCTCCCTCTTCTTCCTGCTGCTATATTGTATATAAACTTAGTCACTGATGGACTGCCGGCACTCGCTTTAGGAGTAGCACCTCCTGACCCTGATATCATGCAGCGGCCACCGAGGGACCCGAAGGAGAGCGTATTCTCACGGGATGTGATGGCTTTTATCTTGCTCGCACTGGTAATCGAGATCCCTTTCTTTTATTTTCTCTTTTTCCATGAACTCGGTGATAGGGCATACGCAAGGACAGAGATCTTCTTTCTCTTTATCATTATAGAGCTCATCATCGCTCTGAACTTCAGGTCTCTGAGATACAGTATCTTCAAGGCGCCGCCACACAAATGGCTCCTCCTTGCAATCGTCTCGCAGATTATCCTGACAGCTTTTATAATCCACATCCCTTCTGTGCGGGAGTCTTTTGGAATTCTGAAACCCACGGTTTCCACCCTTGTTATGATTTTAGGCTTCGGTGTTGTTGTCTTTGCCTCGATGGAGGCGATAAAAGCAATTCTGAGAAGGAAGTCCTATACAGGAGGTTAACTGTCAAGAACCTTTGCCAGTTTTTCCTTAAACAGTCTCGGATGAGTCCCTTCCCAGTAAACCCTGCCGCAACCACCGCATTTGAGGAAAATATGGAAATTCAGGAAAACAAAATCTGGGACTGCGTCCTTTATCTCCGTTTTGTCCAAAAGCCTTGATAGCTGCCCGTTACAGGAAACACACCTGTTGAGAAGATGAAAGTCTTTCAGGTTCAGTGCTCGTATTACCTCGAGGAGCTGCTGAAAGGAATCGTTCGATTCCATGAGAAGGTAATCCCCAATACCTTTTATCCTTACGAGACCTGTGTCTCTCGTTAAGATAAACCGTCCCTGCTCTTTCGCAATCCTGATGAGCTGGTTGTCGCCTATGTCGGGATAGTAGAGTGTATCAAATCCTAAGAGTCTCAGCCATCGCGCAAGTCTCCCGAGCATGACATCAGCGATGAAGCGGTGACTTCCCTGTTCTTCCTCATCCTTCACATGGATCTATTATTCGGCCTGCTGGGGTTCAGGAATCAAAAATTGGAGATCGCGTTTCACAAAGGTATTCTTGTACTTTGTCATTCCTGTGCCGGCTGGGATGACCCTTCCCATGATCACATTCTCCTTGAGTCCCCTGAGTTCATCAACAGCACCATTGATTGCTCCCTCTGTGAGTACCCTTGTTGTCTCCTGGAAAGAGGCAGCAGAGATAAAACTGTCTGTTGACAGAGATGCCTTTGTGATACCAAGGAGAAGGGGCTTACCCTGTGCAGGTTTGCCGCCTTGCGCCTTCACTGCTGCATTCTCTTCCTGGAACTGCGGCCTGTCCACCTGTTCCCCTGTGAGGAACATCGTATCACCCGGGTCCTCAATCCTTACCTTCTTCATCATCTGCCTTACAATAATTTCAATATGTTTGTCATTGATAGAAACACCCTGGAGCCGGTAAACTTTCTGGACTTCATCAACAAGATATCGCTGGAGCTCCTTCGGTCCAAGGATGTCAAGAATATTGTGAGGATTCACAGCACCGTCCATGAGCGGTTCTCCGGCCCTTACCCAGTCACCCTCATGAACACTGACGTGCTTGCCTTTCGGTATCAGATATTCCCTCACGTCATCTCCACCCTTTACAACAACAACGCGCATTCCCTTCTGTGCACCTCTGAACTCTACCATGCCGCCTATCTCAGCGACGATCGCCTGCTCCTTCGGCCGCCTCGCCTCAAAGAGTTCGGCGACTCTGGGAAGTCCTCCGGTTATATCCTTTGTCTTTGTAGTCTCCCTTGGAATCTTTGCAAGTATGTCACCCGGATGTACACCGTCGTTCTTTTCAACGAGTATGTGTGCGCCTGAAGGCAGGAGATACCGCGCGAGATTGCTTGTACCCGGGATCTTTGTTGTCCTGCCCTGTTCATCCTTGACTGATATCCTCGGCCTCATAGTCGCAGGATACTCGATGATAACCTTGTGGGAAAGGCCTGTTGTCTCATCAACCTCTTCCTTCACCGTTACCCCTTCAACAATATCTCCGAGCGCCACTTTCCCACCGATCTCAGTCAGTATCGGTGTGGCGTAAGGATCCCACTCAACGAGCCTCTGTCCTATTTCTACTTTCTGACCATTCTCAACGAGGAGCTTTGCCCCGTAGACAACAGAGTATTTCTCTTTCTCCCTCCCCTTTGGATCGACAACAGCGATGCTTCCGTTCCTGTTCATGACAACGGAGAGACCTTCCCGGTTTCTTACGGTGTTGATATTGATGAACTTGATAATCCCGGGATTTTTGCTTTCAAGCACTGTCCGTTCCACTACTCTCGCAGCCGCGCCACCGATATGGAAAGTTCTCATGGTAAGCTGTGTGCCCGGCTCACCAATGGACTGAGCCGCTATAATTCCTACAGTCTCGCCGATCTCCACAGGTTCACCCCTCGCGAGGTCCCTGCCGTAACATTTCGTACAAACTCCATACTTTGACTGACAGGTGAGTACCGACCTTATTTTGACCCTGTCTATTCCCGCGTCAATAACCCTCTGGGTAAGCTCATCGTCTATTTCGTGATTTCTCTTGACCACCAGTTCTTTGGTCACAGGGTCTTTGATATCCTCTGCAGCTATTCTGCCAAAAATCCTCTCTTCAAGAGGCTGTATGATCTCACCGCCCTCCACGAGGGATGAAACGACGATGCCGTCTGTCGTCCCGCAGTCATCCTCGGTAATAATAATATCCTGTGAAACATCGACGAGCCTCCTCGTCAGATAACCCGAGTTTGCCGTCTTTAACGCTGTATCAGCAAGCCCCTTCCTTGCACCATGGGTAGAGATGAAGTACTCAAGGGGAGATAATCCCTCCCTGAAATTCGCTTTTATTGGTGTTTCTATAATTTCGCCTGAGGGCTTTGCCATCAAGCCCCTCATTCCTGCAAGCTGCCTTATCTGAGCAGTACTTCCCCTTGCACCTGAGTCAGCCATCATGAAGATGCTGTTAAAAGATCTCCTTTCTTTGACTTCTTCTTCAGAAAAAGGCTTGCCGGCTTCGGCGCCGAGTTCCTTCATCATTTCGTCGGCAATCTTCTCTGTCGCGTTTGCCCATATGTCGACTACTTTGTTGTATCGTTCACCATGGGTAATAAGGCCTTCGTTATATTGTTTCTGAACCTCGATAACCTCCTGCTGCGCTATCTCTATCAGCCTTGCCTTCTTTGACGGTATGTGCATATCATCCATACAGATAGATATACCTGACTTCGTCGCATACTGGAAACCAATCTTTTCCAGATTGTCAAGAAAGACAACCGTTTCCCGCCTCCCGGCCCTCTTATACGCGAATTCTATAAGTTTACCGATTTCTTTCTTGGTAATATCCCTGTTGATCATTTCAAAAGGAATCGTCTTCGGTAGAATCTCGCTGAAGAGAATCCTGCCCGTTGTTGTATCAACAAACTCCCCGTTCATCCGAACCTTTATTCTTGCATGTTCTTCAAGTATCCCCGCATCATAAGCAACCCTCACATCCTCAGGGTCAGCGAAAACTCTGCCTTCCCCTTTAGCACCTTTTCTCTCTTTTGTGAGAAAATAAATCCCGAGGACCATATCCTGCGTCGGTACGATGATAGGTTTTCCATTAGCAGGAGAAAGGATGTTGTTGACCGACATCATAAGAACTCTTGCCTCTACCTGAGCCTCTATCGAAAGGGGGATATGAACAGCCATCTGGTCTCCGTCAAAATCTGCATTAAAGGCAGTACAAACGAGAGGATGCAGTTTTATAGCCTTCCCTTCAACGAGAACCGGATCGAATGCCTGGATTCCAAGCCTGTGAAGAGTTGGTGCCCGGTTAAGGAGTACAGGGTGTTCCCGTATGACATCTTCGAGGGCATCCCATACCTCAGACTCCTCTTTCTCTACAAGCTTTTTTGCGGCCTTGATCGTCGTAGCATAGCCTTTTTCTTCGAGTTTGTGGAAGATAAAGGGCTTAAAGAGCTCCAAAGCCATCCTCTTTGGAAGACCGCACTGATGAAGCCTCAGCTCGGGACCTACAACAATGACAGTCCTGCCTGAGTAGTCTACACGTTTCCCGAGAAGATTCTGTCTGAATCGACCCTGTTTTCCCTTTATCATATCGCTTAGAGACTTTAGGAGCCTTTTTGTCGTCGTCTTCAGAATCTTGCTTCTCCTCCCGTTATCGAAAAGCGCGTCAACAGCCTCCTGGAGCATCCTCTTTTCATTCTTGATAATTACACTTGGCGCTTTCAGCTCCATCAGCCTTTTCAGCCTGTTATTCCTGTTGATAACCCTCCGGTAGAGATCGTTCAGGTCAGAGGTTGCAAAACGTCCGCCCTCTAACGGTACGAGCGGTCTGAGATCAGGAGGCAAAACCGGTATGACATCCATGATCATCCATTCCGGTTTATTGCCGGACTTTCTGAATGCCTCCACAACTCTTAACCTTTTTGTAAGCTTCTTCTTTACTCCGAGTGATGACGCCTCTTTGACCTTCATCTTAATCTCCACAGCGAGCGCCTCAATATCGACCTTCCTTAGAAGTTCCCTGATTGCCTCTGCACCCATCCCTGCCTTGAATCGTGTACCATATTCCGCGTCCTTCTTCTTTTTTGCATCGTCACTAAGGAGTTCCTTCTCTTTAAGGGTTGTGTCTCCCGGATCTGTTACAACGTAGTTTTCAAAATAGAGCACCTTCTCAAGATGCCTCATTGTCATATCAAGCAAGGTCCCTATTCTGCTCGGCACCCCCTTCAGGAACCAGATATGAGCTACAGGGCTTGCGAGCTCTATATGCCCTAACCGTTCACGCCTCACCTTTGACTGAACAACCTCAACCCCACATTTATCACACACGACACCCCTGTGCTTCATCCGCCTGTACTTGCCGCAAATACACTCCCAGTCTTTTACAGGTCCGAAGATCTTTGCACAGAAAAGACCATCTCTTTCAGGCTTAAAGGTTCGATAATTGATCGTCTCCGGTTTCTTCACCTCACCGTAAGACCATTCTCTGATCTTTTCAGGTGATGCGAGTCTAATCCTCATAGCCTCAAAGTCTAAAGGATTTTTTGGTTTCTGAAAGATTGAATAGATTTCCTCCGCCAAACTTATTCTCCCTTCTCCTTTTTCTCCAGAAGTTCTACATCAAGTCCGAGGCTCTGGAGTTCTTTTATTAATACATGAAAGGATTCCGGAATCCCAGGTTCCAGGGTTGCATCTCCTTTCACAATTGCTTCATACATGTGTGCCCTTCCCGTAACATCATCACTCTTAACGGTAAGAAATTCCTGAAGCGTATAGGCCGCACCGTACGCCTCGAGAGCCCATACCTCCATTTCACCGAGCCTCTGTCCACCAAACTGGGCTTTCCCGCCGAGGGGCTGCTGCGTAACAAGAGAATAGGGTCCGATGGAACGGGCATGCATTTTATCATCTACGAGGTGATGGAGTTTCATCATATACATCTGTCCGACAGTCACAGGTTTATCAAAGAGCTCGCCGGTCCTGCCATCGCAGAGGGTTATCTGACCGGATTTCGGTAGACCGGCCTTACCGAGGTAATCCTTTATATCTGATTCCTTTGCACCCTCAAAGACAGGAGTTGCTACATGCAGTCCCAGGGCTTTTGCGGCCCACCCCAGGTGTGTCTCGAGTATCTGCCCCACGTTCATCCTTGACGGGACTCCCAGGGGGTTGAGAACGATATCAACAGGCGTTCCGTCAGGCAAATACGGCATATCTTCTTCAGGAAGGATCATTGCAACTACCCCCTTATTGCCGTGCCGGCCGGCCATCTTATCACCGACCTGGACTTTCCGTTTCATCGCAACATATACTTTGACAACCTTATTGACTCCGTGGGAGAGTTCGTCACCAGTCTTTACCCGGTCTATTCTTTCATCGTACCTCGATTCAAGGTAGCGGATGTACTGGCTCGTTTCATTATGGAGAGCCTCCATCTTCTCGCGAATAGCCGCGGTTTCAATCTTTATGCGCATCAGATGTTCATCCTTTATCCGGTTAACATGTTCAGCTTTGAGTTTCCCGCCTTCAGGACACATAACCTCCTTGGTCTTTTGGTCTCTTACATCCTCGGTGACTTTTTGCCCCGTAAGGAGTTCTCTAAACCTTTTGAATTTCTCCTCCTTTATAATCCTCACTTCTTCCTCGAAATCCCGCTGTAACCTCTGAATATCTTCTTCTTCTATGCTTTTTGCTCTTTCATCCTTCTCCGTTCCTTTTCTTGAAAATATCCGCACGTCAAGAATCGTTCCTTCTATTCCGGGAGGAACATACAGACAACTCTCCTTTACTTCTTCTGCCTTTTCTCCGAAAATGGCCCTCAGGAGTTTTTCTTCCGGCGTGAGTTGCGTTTCTCCTTTCGGGGTGACTTTACCTACGAGAATATCCCCCGGCTTCACTTCAGCGCCTGTACGAATAATCCCACTCTCGTCGAGATCTTTCAGTGCCTCTTCGCCAACATTGGGTATATCCCTGGTGATTTCTTCAGGGCCGAGCTTTGTCTCTCTCGATTCGATCTCGAATTCTTCAATATGGATTGACGTAAAGACATCATCCTTCACAAGTAGCTCACTGACGAGGATTGCATCCTCAAAATTGTACCCGCCCCAGGGCATAAACGCCACGAGGACATTCTTGCCAAGGGCGAGATCGCCGAGCTCGGTGGAAGGACCTTCGGCGAGGATATCGTCTTGCTCGACGAGATCACCAACTCTCACAATCGGTCTCTGGTTAATGCATGTTGCCTGATTAGACCTGTGAAACTTTATGAGGTTATATATATCTACACTTCTGCCATCATCGGAAACCCTTACGACAATCCGGGATGCATCAACACTCTCAATGACACCCGCCCTTTTTGCCAGGACAAGGGCACCTGAATCCCGCGCTGCCACGTCTTCCATACCTGTACCCACAATCGGGGCTTCCGGATTTAAAAGAGGTACAGCCTGCCTCTGCATATTCGACCCCATCAATGCCCTGTTTGCGTCATCATTCTCGAGGAAAGGTATGAGAGAAGCAGAGACACCAACAATCTGCTTTGGAGAGACATCCATGTACTGTGCCTCCTGGGGTAATACCATCCTGAAGTCCCCGCCAACTCTCGCAGAAACAGTTTCTCCAAGCAGATTGCCATGCTTATCCATTGATGAAGTTGCCTCAGCAATAATATATTTTTCACCATCTATTGCAGAGAGGTATTCAACTGTTTTCGTTACCTTTCCATTCAGGACTTTTCGATAAGGAACTTCTATAAATCCAAAATCATTTACCCTTGCGTATGTGGCAAGAGAGGTTATCAGTCCAATATTAGGACCTTCCGGCGTCTCTATCGGACATATCCTCCCATAGTGTGTTGGGTGGACATCTCTCACTTCAAAACCCGCTCTCTCACGGGTAAGACCGCCGGGACCGAGGGCAGAAAGTCGCCGCTTATGAGTGATTTCGGAGAGAGGGTTTGTTTGGTCCATAAACTGGCTGAGCTGGCTTGAACCAAAAAACTCCTTGACAGCAGCTACCACGGGTTTCGCATTGATGAGATCATGCGGCATGGCAGTATCGAGGTCTGTAAGCGTCATTTTTTCCTTTACTGCCCGCTCCATTCTCACGAGTCCGATCCTGAACTGGTTTTCAAGAAGCTCCCCAACGCCTCTGACTCGCCTGTTCCCCAGATGATCTATATCATCAACCTCTCCCTTTCCGGTCCTGAGAATGAACAGATATCGGACAATCTCTATAATGTCTTTATCAGTGAGCACCCTGTTTTCAAGGGTGACGTCGACACCAAGTCTTTTGTTCAATTTCAAGCGTCCAACAGGTGCAAGGTCATACCGTTTTGCGTCAAAAAACAAGCCGCTAAACAAAGCCTTTGCCGCATTTAAGGTAGGAGGCTCGCCAGGCCTGAGTTTCTTGTAAACCTCCACAAGGGCTTCAGCCCCCGTACTTACGCCATCTGTTAAGAGGGTATCCCTGAGAGAAGGCAGATAATTGACATTGTCGATAAAGAGAAGGCTCAGCATATCGATCTTGAGGGAGAGAATCTTGTTCAATGCATCCTCGGTAATCACCTCGTTGCCCTCGAGTATGACCTCCCCTGTCGATGGATCAATGATATCCTTCAAGGTTACCCTCCCGAGAATCTCTTCCCTCGAGATTGGTATCTCCTTGATCTTAAAGGCATCCATTTTCCGAATAGCGCCTCTTGTAATCTTACTCCCTTCCTTAACGATCAATTCCTTTGAGTGAGGATCAACAATGTTCTGAGAAGATTTGATACCTGTAAGAACTTCGCTGACAGGACGTGTAAATCTATTTTTCTCTACCTTTATGATTTCGACGGGATAGAATATTTTCAGGAGGTCCTCATTCGTATAACCGAGTGCTTTAAGAACTATTGTTGCGGGAAGCTTTTTCCGCCGATCGATCCTGACGTACAAGATATCCTTGGCATCAAACTCAAAATCGAGCCATGAACCTCTTGAGGGAATCACCCTCGCAGAATAGAGAAGTCTTCCGCTTGAGTGCGTCTTCCCTTTGTCGTAACTGAAAAACACTCCGGGAGAACGGTGAAGCTGACTTACAACGACACGTTCCGTGCCGTTGACAATGAACGTGCCCGTATCTGTCATCAAAGGCATTTCGCCGACATAGACATCTTCCTCTCTCGATTCTCTTAATCTCTTGTTCCCCTTTTGCTCAACTTCCCAGAAATTGAGTTTCACCTTGATCTTTAGCGCAGATGCATAGGTAATCCCCTTCTGGAGACAGTCACGAACACTGAACTTTGGTTCGCTCACAATGTACCCTAAGAACTCTATCGAGGCTGTTTCATTGTAATCCATTATCGGAAAGACACTGAGAAATGCGGACTGCAATCCCAACTCCTCCCTCTTGTCAGGTGGTATATCTCTCTGCACAAACTTATCAAAGGACCTCCTCTGTATTTCGACAAGGTTAGGGACTTCAAGAAAGAGGGGGACATTTCCAAAACGTAATCTTTCTCTCAAAACTCTAGGCATACTTCTCCTTTTTTCTTTCTCGGATTGGGAATTAGGTTAGACAAAATATTCAATCTTAAAAAGGTTTACTCTCGTATTGTATCAAATGTTGTATGGTTTTATCTCTCAAGCTCTTTCCTAAGAATTCTTGTTCTCTTCGTACCGGGATTAGGTGAGACATTCCTGCTCTTCAAACCTAATCCCGAACATCAGGCCCTATTTAATCTCGACTGTTGCTCCCTGTTCCACAAGCTTAGCTTTTACTGAGTCAGCTTCCTCTTTCGAAACACCTGTCTTAACAGGCTTTGGAGCTCCGTCAACAAGGTCCTTCGCCTCTTTGAGCCCGAGTCCGGTAAGTTCTCTTACAACCTTTATGACCTGTATCTTCTTTTCACCGGCAGCAGACAGGATGACATCAAAGCTTGTCTTTTCTTCTACTTCCGGTGCGGCTCCTACAGCAGCTCCTGGCATAACAGCGAAAGCCACGGGCGCTGCAGCTGTAACTCCGTATCTCTCCTCAAATTCTTTTATGAACTTTGACATCTCGAGAACCGTCATGTTGTCGATAAACTCAAAAACCTCTTCCTTTGTGATAGCCATTTTCCAATCCTCCTTGTATTGTCAGTAGTTATATAGTCAGCAGTAAGCAGTCAGAAGAGAATATTACTATTTTCCCTTAACTACTGACTGCTGACCACTAACTACTTCTTTTATTTTTCAATGCTTCCATCGCATGAATAAAACCATGAATTGTGGCACTGAGGGCGGCTGCACATTTGCCGATCGACGCCTGCAACGAACCTGCAATCATGGACAGTAATACCCTCTTGGACGGCAGCTCAGCAACAGCCTTTATATCATCAAGCATGCAGAACCTTCCCTCAATGATTCCGCTGCCGACCTTCAGCTTTTCATTCTTCTTCGAATACTCGAGGACCCGCTTCGCTGTCAGTACAGGGTCATCAAAACTGATAACGACACCGACAGGACCTCTGAAAGAGTCCCGGGCAGCAGAAGCAGAAGTCCCCCGAGATGCAATATTTGCGAGGGTATTTTTCACTACCCTGTATTTTATGTCTCCCTCCCTCAGCAGACCCCGGAATTCTGAAAGCTCAGCTACGGTCAATCCCCTGTAATCGGTAAAAATCAACGCCCTTGCTCTATGAAACTCGTCATTAAGCTCACTTATGATCTGTTCTTTCTTTCCCTTTTTCAGGTTATACCCCCTTTCCCAGAGATGCTATATCAACCGCCACCCCCGGTCCCATAGTTGATGAGATGGATATCTTCTTCAGATACCTCCCTTTGCTTGTTGCTGGTTTGGCCTTGAGAATAGAGTCAACCACTGCCTTCGCATTATCGAAAAGCTTATGATTATCGAAGGATACCTTACCTATCGCAACATGTACAATCCCTGCCTTTTCTGCCCTATACTCAACCTTCCCTGCTTTTATCTCTTTCACTGCCCTCGTAATATCAAAAGTGACTGTGCCAAGTTTAGGGTTTGGCATCAGCCCTCGCGGGCCGAGTATTTTTCCTAATTTCCCTACAATGCCCATCATATCAGGCGTCGCAACGGCTTTGTCAAAATCAAGCCATCCTTTAGTTATCTTCTCAACAAGGTCCTCCGCTCCGACGATGTCAGCACCTGCTTCACCAGCCTCTTTTTCTTTTTCCCCTTTTGCAAAAACCAGAACTCTCACTTTCTTTCCTATCCCATGAGGTAGGACGACTGATCCCTTAACCATCTGGTCCGATTTCTTCGGATCAATACCAAGATTGAAAGCCAGGTCAACAGTCTCGTCAAACTTTACATAAGAGGCATCTTTGACAAGGCGTATCGCATCTTCAAGAGAATATTCCTTGCCCCTCTCGATCTTTTCATCTGCTGCCTTCATCTTCTTTCCCATTTTTCACCCTTAGTCTATTATTTCGATACCCATGCTTCTGGCGGTACCTTTTATTATCTTTTCAGCCTCATCAAGGGAATAGGCATTTAGATCCGGGAGCTTCCTCTGCGCTATCTCCCTCACCTGTGCTGATGTTATTTTTGCAACCTTTTCTTTGTTCGGTGTGCCTGAACCTTTTATGATACCTGCTGCCTTTTTCAGAAGGTCTGACGCAGGCGGTGTCTTGGTTATGAACGTAAAGGACCGATCCGCGTAAACCGTTAATACCACAGGTATTATAGTATCTCCAAGTGTCTGGGTCTGTGCATTGAAGGACTTACAGAATTCCATGATGTTGATACCGTGCGGACCAAGAGCCGGTCCTACCGGTGGTGCCGGATTCGCCTTCCCTGCAGGTATCTGGAGCTTGACCTGAGCAGTAACTTCCTTTTTCTTCGCCATCTAAACCTCCTAAGGGTCCTTATGCATTTTCTACCTGAGAAAAATTAAGCTCTACAGGCGTTTGCCTGCCAAATATACTGACCAGAACATTGAGCCTGCCATGGTCTATATCAAAGTCTTCCACATAACCAACAAAATTTGTGAAGGGACCATCGATGATCCTGACCTGCTCTCCCTTCGAGAACTTCGTCCGAGCCTGCGGCATTGGTCCCTTTTCAAGCTGTTGAAGGATAACAGCAATCTCTTCCTCAGAGAGGGCAACTGGTGTTGTTCCGCCAACAAATCCCGTCACTCGTGGTGTATTCCTGACAAGGTGCCATGTCTCGTCATCCATTTCCATCTCCACGAGGATATACCCAGGATAAAATTTCTTATCACTCTCTCTCTTCTTACCACTCTTGATCTCTATGATCTTCTCTGTGGGTATGAGAATTCTCGATATTCTATCCTGAAGACCTTTCTTATCTCTTCGCTCTTCTATCGTGAGCTTCACTTTCTCTTCATATCCTGAATATGTGTGAACGACATACCAATTCTTTGCCATTTTTTACCTTAGTGCTACCCCGACCAGTCTTGAAAGACCGAGGTCAACAAACCCCAGAAATATTGAAATAACCAAAACGGTGATTATGACAACCCAGGTCGAACCAATCAGTTCATCCTTTGAGGGAAAAACCACTTTCTTTATTTCTTTTTTTACTTCCCCTAAAAATTCCTTGACCTTGTTTATCATCTTTTTCTGTATTCGTACCCGTTCATAGTTTGTCTTCTTTCCTTCCCCATGACTTATGCATGGCAGGCCAGGAGGGATTTGAACCCCCAACCCTCGGATTTGGAGTCCGACGCTCTTGCCGTTAGAGCTACTGGCCTATGCCTTTATCTCTTTGTGTGCCGTATGCCTCCTGCAATGTCTGCAGTATTTCTTCAACTGAAGCTTGTCCGGTGTATTCTTCTTATTCTTCATACTCGAATAATTTCTATGTTTGCACTCTGTGCATTGAAAAAGAATTATATCACGCATTTCCTCATTTCCTCTTCTACACAGATAATCACTGACACAAAAATATAGAATATCGCAGAAGACATCTGTGTGAATTTGTTGGTGACATCTGCGGCCATCTGTGTTCTTTTCACTCCAGCACTCCCGTAACAACGCCTGCACCGACTGTCCTTCCTCCCTCTCTGATGGCAAATCTCAACTCCTTCTCCATAGCGATCGGTGCTATCAGCTCTACCGTTAGATTTGTGTTGTCCCCCGGCATCACCATCTCCACCCCCTCAGGCAGTTGCGCTACTCCTGTCACATCGGTCGTCCTGAAATAAAATTGCGGCCTGTATCCCTTGAAAAAGGGTGTGTGCCTTCCACCCTCTTCTTTCGTCAATACATATACCTCTGCCTTGAATTTCGTATGAGGTGTTATGCTCCCAGGTTTAGCAAGCACCATCCCCCTCTCTACCTCGTCCTTGCCTGTGCCCCTCAACAATACCCCAATGTTGTCTCCTGCTCGTCCCTCATCCAGAAGCTTCCTGAACATCTCCACCCCCGTGGCTACCGTCTTCCTCGTCTCCCGTATCCCTACGATCTCTACTTCCTCTCCTACCTTGACTATTCCACGCTCCACTCTCCCCGTTACCACTGTCCCGCGTCCGGAAATCGTAAATACATCCTCTATCGGCATCAAAAATGGCTTCTCTATCGGCCTCTCAGGCGTCGGTATGTAGCTGTCTACCGCATCCATCAGCTCCTGTATGCCCTTGTATTCCTCTGCATTCATATCCGTACTCGTGCTCTCCATCGCTTTCAATGCACTGCCCCTGATCACCGGTATCTTGTCCCCAGGAAATTGATACTTCGTCAACAGCTCCCTCACCTCAAGCTCTACTAAATCCAAAAGCTCAGGATCATCCACCATGTCTACCTTGTTCATGAACACCACAATGTACGGTACCCCTACCTGCCTCGCCAATAATATGTGCTCCCTCGTCTGCGGCATCGGCCCATCATTTGCACCCACTACCAGAATCGCTCCGTCCATCTGCGCCGCCCCCGTGATCATGTTCTTTATGTAATCAGCATGACCAGGACAATCAACATGCGCATAGTGCCTCTTGTCCGTCTCATACTCTACATGTGCCGTCGCTATCGTGATTCCCCTCGCCTTCTCCTCAGGCGCATTATCAATGCTGTCAAATGACCGGTACTGCGCCATCCCCTTCATTGCCAGGTACTTCGTGATCGCTGATGTCAGTGTCGTCTTCCCATGGTCTATATGACCAATCGTCCCTACATTTACATGAGGCTTTACCCTCTCAAATTTAGCCTTTGCCATATATCCCTCCT